>JBARXP010000411.1:0-3767 GCA_049647405.1 Elainellaceae cyanobacterium
TGAGTGACGATGAATCTGAACGGGTTTATCGAATCGATGGCCAACTCTTTTTTGTCTCTGTAGAATCGTTTATCAATTCGTTTGATTTTCGGGAAAAGGTGGAGCAAGTGAAAATTGACTTGACCCACTCACACCTTTGGGATCAGTCGGCTGTTGACTCTATCGACAAAGTTGTGTTTCGCTTTCGAAAGCGCGGGGTTCAAGTCAATTTAATTGGGCTGAATGAAGCAAGCGCAACGCTGTTAGATCGACTTGCTACCCACCACAAAACTGATAGTACGGATATTGCACTGCACTAAAAGTAAGGCTGTAATACAAAATTCTTTGCTCCCCAATTGACGCCTAATGTGGATTAGCGTTCTTGATTCTTTCAAGCCTTGAAGCACGATCGAACTGTTGTGTACTGAGCCGTTCGGTCGCCCGAAATTGATTGGTGGGCGTTGCAGCGATCCAGGCACAGCCTTTCGGTACAAATCCATTCACATCAGACGTAATTTATTCTAGGGAAATGACGCTAGAGCGAAGGGAGGGAAGGATGACTCTGCTGATTGGCGATCGCCGCACCTATCCCCAACACATCGATACGCACAGCCACAGCTACGCCCAACTGATCGTGCCCCTGTGGGGAACGCTTAATATTGCGACCCCAACCCATCAGCTTCATCTGGGGTGCGATCGCCTTTTTTTCCTGCCCCCAAAATGCCTGCACAGGTTTCATAGCCACAGCCGTAATGAATTTTTAGTACTCGATATTGATCTGGCTATAGTGCCGCAACTGGCTCAGATCTCATCAGTCGGCGGGCAAGTTGCGGCACTAGACGAACGATGGCAGGCATGGCGATCGCTCTTGCTGGCTGAAATTGATGGTTCTACCTCACCTCACCTCACTCCCCTGGTTCGCTACGCGTGCGATCGCCTAGACGTGATGAGTCAGCAGCGTCCTCCCTCGGTGCAATATTTACACGACCACATAGCCGAACCGCTCAACCTCAAGGTTCTCGCGGCTCAGGAAGGATATACGCCGACGTACTTCAGCGAGTGGTTTAAGCAATGCATGGGGCGATCGCCCCAAGATTACCTGCAACATCTGAGATTAGAGCGGGCAGCCGAACTGCTTCAACATACCGATTGGGCGATCGCTCACGTTGCCTCTGAGGTCGGCTACGCTCACGGGGCCTCTCTAACTCGTTTATTTCAGCGACACTATGGGCGATCGCCACTAGCCCATCGACGCCTGAGCCGAAATGCGGCTAAAAATGCCTGAACAGCAGACAATTGCGGGCAGACCGTATTTTCTAGGATGGTCTCATTCAGCATCAATTGAGACTGCATTCCAGGAAATCTGCCATGAACTCATCTTCATCTTCACCTTCACCTCCGACCTGCGATCCCAAGGCCACGTGGATCGGCTTTACCGCAATTCTCATGTGGGCCACCTTAGCGCTGATGACAGAACTCAGTGGCTCTATTCCGCCATTTCAGCTCACCGCGATGTCGTTTGCGATCGCCTTTTGCATGGGTGTCGCACTCTGGATTAGACAGGGCGGTTCGGTGATCAGTCATCTCAACCTGCCGTGGCGCGTCTGGCTGTTGGGTACGGCGGGCTTATTTGGCTATCACTTTTTCTATTTCATGGCTCTGCGCCATGCTCCTGTGGTGCAGGCCAGTCTCATCGCTTATCTGTGGCCGCTTTTGATCGTCATTTTCTCGGCTCTCCTGCCCCAAGAAACCCTCAGGAGCTATCACATCATCGGGGGGCTCTTGGGTTTTGCCGGAGCAGGCATCTTGGTTACTGGAGGACAGAGTTTTAGCCTCAACCTAGACTATGGACTTGGGTATGGGGCTGCGCTCATCTGTGCGCTGACTTGGTCGGGCTATTCGGTACTATCTCGACGGTTTGGAGCGATCCCCACTCCTGCCGTTGGCGGCTTTTGTGGCGTGACGGCAGTGCTGGCGGGGGTCTGTCATCTCCTGTTTGAGCAAACTATCGTGCCCCAAGGCATAGAGTGGGCCGCTGTTTTAGGATTAGGGTTAGGCCCCGTAGGTCTAGCATTTTTCACCTGGGATTATGGCGTCAAGCGAGGCAATATCCAGGTGCTGGGGGTGCTGTCTTACGCTGCTCCCTTACTTTCAACGCTACTTTTGGTGGTCTGTGGGCTCGCTCCTGCCAGCCTTGCTGTCGGATTAGCCTGTCTGCTGATTGTCGGGGGCGCACTGATCGGCACAGGCTATGGAGTGCCTTCATCCATTGCAAAATAGATCCATTGCAAAATAGAGTTATGGTTTGAGAAAGGGTTAGGAATGCCGGACGAGTTAAATCCGGCTGCCTGACTCCTCATAACTGGCAATACATCACAGGCTGAAGGCAACATATGGACAAAATGGAAATTCTTCCATTCATTACCTGGTTTGGGGTTGTGGCGATCGCCCTAGGAGTCGGCATGGGGTCAATGCTGTGGGCCTATAAAGGCAAGGGTACTCCTAAGATTTTATTTACCGATGCAGTGCTAATGTCGCCTCAACTCCGGAAAACCAATGTGGCCAGCACATTTCACCAAGGCTATGATGCCTTCCAAGCCGGAAACTACCCTGAATCGCTCATGGCATTCAGCGATGTGATTCGGGAAGTGCCTGACTCCGCTGAAGCTCTACACAATCGGGGATTAGTGTTAGCCAATTTGGGCAAAGATAATGAATCGGTGCAAGATTTAGTACAAGCTGCCGAAGTCTATGCTGCACGCAACAATGGCACCGCGATCGCCATCATTCGACAGCAGATAGAGGTGATCAAACAGCGAGACGAATGAGGTGCATCCCACTGGTGTAATGCTCATTCTAAGGATTTATCTCCACGAGGGAGAGGGATTCATCTCCATGAGGGAGAGGGACTTTGAAATTCTAGTTCCCCTTTTATCCTAGGGAGAAGGGGTTAGGGGATGAGGGTAAACTTGCAAAACTGGGATATACCCTCTGGGATGATCCTGAAGGGGCGTTTAAGAAGCTGTGTTATGGCGCTGATAATCCCCCGACTTGCCGCCTGTTTTTTGCAACAAATGAATATCTCCAATCTGAATCGATTTTTCTAGCCCCTTAGCCATGTCATAAAGCGTCAGCGCCGCAATCGAAACGGCAGTTAACGCTTCCATCTCGACTCCTGTTTCAGCCTTTGTTTTCACCTCTGCCTCTAGGCGATAGCCCGGAAAATTAGGGTGAGGGGTAATGTCAACCGCCACCTTTTGAATCGGGATAGCGTGACAGAGGGGAATCAGTTGGGGGGTTTGCTTGGCCGCCATAATGCCTGCTAAGCGAGCTGTTCCCAAGACATCACCTTTGGGCGCATTGCCCGACTGAATCGCCTCGAACGTATCTTGACGCATTCGAACCGTTGCAGTGGCGATCGCCCTTCTCACCGTCTGCTCTTTTGACGACACGTCAACCATCTGGGCCTGACCCGTAGCATCGAGATGGGTCAGGCTTTGAGAGTTTTCGGCCTGCTGAATGAGGTGAGGCTCCTGAGGATTGGCGATCGCCTCCGCTTCAAAATGGGACACCTGAGAAGACGATTCTGGATTGGAATGAGGCGAAGAGGTTGAGGGAGAATGACTTGGAGACATGTGAAATTGTGACAAGACTTTCGTTTCCATTCTCTCTCAGGCTGTGATAATATAAAAACTCGTTGAGGGCTTGTAGCTCAGTGGACTAGAGCACGTGGCTACGGACCACGGTGTCGGGGGTTCGAATCCCTCCTAGCCCGTTTAAGAACGTGC
>JBARXP010000412.1:0-4466 GCA_049647405.1 Elainellaceae cyanobacterium
ATCAGCGTCGATGCCCCCACGTTAGCTCCGTATCGAGCGGATTGGCATCCATCAGATACTCTCCCCCACTGGGCGATCACGATTGGCTCCTCTTGATTGGTAGCTTATTTAGACGCAAGCTCCTAAGACATTGAAGTCAGCTTCACGCTAAGTCGGTCGTCATCCTTAAACGATGCGATCTGAGTGTGCGCCCCCTGCCGGGGAGCACACACGGTTTGTTTTAGTTTTGAGCACATACTCATTGACTAGTAGCTGATACCTCGATAGCGACGAGCTGGTTTTTGGGGCTGAGGAGGTGCTGCTGAAGCGCCATTTGCCTGTCTTGCTGGAGAGGCTGCGGCTTGGTTGTTACTCCGTACGGGTGTGGTAGAAAATTCCATCTCTAGATCTGCGCTCGCGACATGATCGCTGTCGTACCCTAGCCCAGACACAAAATCTACTTCCTCTGCATTTGTCTCAATGGGACGGCGATCGCGCCGTTCTTGCCGTGCTTCTAATTCTCTGCGCAGCTTCAGCAGTACTGTAATAAGAGCACCGTCATTGAGATAATCTTCTCCCAAAACATCTAAAACCCTCTTGACGCCTGCGCTTGCACTAGACACCAAATTGTCGCGTTGAAACCCAGGGAGCAAATCTGCCGCCCCTTGCTGAATAGTCCAATCTCTCTCCGGATCAGAAATGTCTCTCTGGATGTTTTGGGTCAAAATGATCTTCACTTCCGGATAGCAGGTACGACACCAGCGACAAAATTCGTAGGGGTTATCGCCTAAACATTGACGATCTAACAGCAAGAGATGGGGAAGTGTTAATCCGGCCTGCTTGATTTGTGTCAAGTTATCTCGTAGATCGGTATCTGGAGATTCCCAAATCACAGAAATATTTTGAGATTTCAAAATCGATCGCCAGATGAAGCCCTGGAGACGATTGGGTTGAATCATGAGGACAAATTTCTGCACGTCTGTCATGGGTAAAATCCAGTGAGGAGTTCAATGTTATGGACACTAGCTTGATTTCTAAGAACCAATTCAGAACCGATGAGCTGAAGCAGAGTTAACATTACGAAACACTCTCGCCATTTACGTTTGCGGATTCTACGGAGAAAATCCGGACATTCCTTCCTCCAATGGCCTCAAATTTATGCAAGTTTTATCTATGTGAACTGAAAATGATCCAATAGCCTTAACACTGCACTCACGCTGCTGATGTCTCTCCCATCACCTACCACGAATCATCTCGGCTTATGGATTTGACCGCTAAGACACTGATTCCCGGAACCCTCTATATTGTTGGCACTCCCCTTGGGAACTTAGAAGATATGACCTTTCGGGCGATCGCCACGCTCAAACATGCCGACGCGATCGCCGCCGAAGATACGCGCCACACGGGCAAACTCCTGAAGTATTTCCAGATTTCGACTCCACAAATCAGTTACCACGACCACAATCGTCTCAGTCGCATTCCTGAAGTGATTGACCGACTCCAGCGGGGGCAGGCGATCGCCTTAGTCAGTGATGCGGGTATGCCAGGAATCTCTGATCCGGGGTATGAACTCGTGCGAGCTTGTCGTGAAGCATCAATTCCTGTGGTGCCGATTCCGGGCGCTAGCGCTGCTGTGACGGCGCTGAGCGTATCGGGGCTGCCCACCGATCGGTTTGTGTTTGAGGGCTTTCTCCCTGCTAAGGGAAGAGAACGGCGCGATCGCCTAGAGGCTCTCAAGGCCGAAACTCGCACCCTAATTTTTTATGAAGCGCCCCATCGTGTGGTGCAGACGCTCACCGATTTAGCCCATGAGTGGGGGGGCGATCGCGCGATCGTTATCGCCCGTGAGATCACTAAACTCCATGAAGAGTTTTGGACTGGCTCCTTAGACGACGCTCTCAGCGTATACCAAACCAAGAAACCGATGGGTGAATACACTTTGGTTGTCGCTGGCGCTCAACTAACCCAGATTGACCTGACAGACGAAGCTTTGCGGAAAGAACTCAAGCATCTGCTGTCACAGGGCATGTCGCGCTCTCAAGCCAGTCGAGAACTGGCAACCCGTGCCGAACTGCCCCGCCGCCGCCTCTACCAGCTCGCCCTCACCATCGCTGATCAAGAATTCCTGTCAGACGACGCTTTGACGGCACTTGACGACGATTAGCACCCCAGACGGTTGAGGCTCAAGACTACTGCTGATTGAGCGACCAATCATAGTCAAGATACTTGACCTGATAATCTCCAGCTTCTAAGTAGGCGGCATCGTCGTCATCGAGATACTGCGTCATGAAATTGAGTGCGGCTCGTTCTTTGTCTGACCCCGTAAACCCGGCCTCAACCCCATAGTCGGTTAGCCAGTCTTCTCCAAACCAGTCAAAAATTTCAGAAATCTTCACTTCGCCCGCATCTCGGTCAATCTGTACCCCGTAAGGACTCGACAACCATTGCTCAACCTGCTGATCGAGCTGCTGATCAAGCTGCTCTGCCGTGTACGGCTCTTGTCGCAGGGGCGGACAGCTCAGCGCGGTGCAGTTTAGCGCCGCATGAATGCGAGGTTCGTTAAACTCTGTGCGCAGGGTTTGATGCTCAATATTGTCTAAGGTCTTCGACTGCCCAGCAATATCAAACGTGCGAATGCGCCATACGCCCGGAATATCGCGAATACTCGGTTTAATCGGGTCTTGGTCAATAATCGACTGAAGCGTAAAAGAATTGTAGGCATTAATGAGAAACGCGATTTTCTGCTCATCACTCCAACTCTCGTAAGTCGCCGCAGAAACCGCTCCAATCGACGCATTGAACTGATCTAGCTGCTGACGATTTTGCTGTAGCGCTTCGTAATCTACCTGACCGCCCTCATCAACATAGACCTGGAGCACTTCCGCATAGGGTTCATAGCTGAATGGCTCTGTCGCCACCTGTTCGGAGGAAACCGCCTCAGATTCCGACAACGATTGTTCTAACGGTGCATTGCTACACCCTGCAATGCTTCCTCCCGTGCCTAGAATGCCTGCCACGATCAGCAAAGCGATCGATGGTTTGAGGTTGATGAGGGGGCGAATACGAACAATTCCAGCCATTCGCTCAGGTCTCCAGTGCAAGTGTTCAAGATCAAGTGACAACGTTTGAATCGGTCAAATGAAGTAGGTAAAACGGACTACTCGCCACTATGTCACCTCAACCTGAGGCAGCCCTGAGACACAAATTAAAACCTCTGAAGCAGAACCTCAGAGGTGATGACGGGTTTGCTGGAAAAAATAACGTGGCGATCTTGCTGTGGCTAGCCCAAGCTGAGCAAACGACTCTTCCGAGTGGTGTGGAAAAGAGCAGCATGGAAATAAATGGCTTGGAAAAGTCTTACAACTTTCTCCAGAACAAGAACGGCAAATCTCAGCGGTGACTAAGACTCGACCTGCTCACCATCGAACCCTTTTGCACAGACGCGCAGCAGCAGCAATCCAAACGCGAATTTGAGAATTTCTAGGCCAAAGTATTCGCCGTGGAGAACATTCATCGATGCGGGGACAAGCGCAGTGGCTTCTAGTGGACTGAGGTGGATTCCTAACGCACCCATTTGAGGTGTGAGCACGTAGGTCGCTGTCGTGGCGATCGCCATCAAAGCCCCTGCCAACACGACAGCACGCCCCACAGAAGCATTGGCGTGAAGCCCAAACTTAAGAGCTAAAACGCCTGTTAAAATCAGCCCTGCCGACAATACTTCAACTCGGTTAAACACCCAAAAAATGGAATATCCTGCTGTGGCGAAACCTGAGGTTTCCATCATGCCCGATGCATACATGCTGGGCATGACAACGGTGTCTAAGACCAGACTACTGCTCAGCCAAAAAATCAAAGCTGTCACAACGAGGATCTGCCAACTTGATGCGTTAGAGATAAACGATGGAGTAGCAGATTGAGAACGTAATGTATTTAAGCTCATAATGCCCTAGTTTCTCGCGAATAGAGAGGATGCTCTCCTCTTTAGCTTAGCGACATCCAAGCTTTTTTCTGGGCGGTTGAGTTCTAGAGCAACAACTGGTAATCAAGCGAAATGTTTTGCAAAAATAATTGATATGGCTAGTAGCCTCAGGACATTTGTGTAGGCGCGCGCCCACACAAATGTCTATGTCCTAAATAAGCTGACTACAGCTATATCACCGGGGTTATTTTCCAGTCAGTTTAGGGTTAGGGCGCAGCTCTAGAGAAAACCCCATGTTTTCTAGCCCTTGGAGCAATCTCTGAGCCTCCGTTGGATTGTTCTGCATTTGGTGTAGCTCGATTGCCCGCGCAAAGGCTCCTAGCCCTTCAGGCAGTTTGCCAAGTTTGAGATAAACAACGCCTAGGTTTTGGTGGGCTTCAGCATAGTCAGGCTGGAGTCGGATGGCTTCGTTGTAATGGGCGATCGCCTCTAGCAGTTTCCCTTGAGCTTTGAGCGCCATGCCCAGATTGTAGTGCCCCGTCGTAAAGGTCGGGTCAATGCTGAGAAC
>JBARXP010000413.1:0-8599 GCA_049647405.1 Elainellaceae cyanobacterium
CTCAAACTCGCTGTCGAACTCAGAAAGATGGGTTAGTGCTGAATCAGCAGGAATTTGGGGATCGATTGAACCAGTCTCCACGACACTACTTGCTCCGGAAGCGGCACATGATAAATCTAATTGCTCACACCAGGGTGAACATGCAGGGTGAACATGAATGTTGCAAGATTGAGCATTCATATTTCAGCCTGACTCAGACTTATCCTGACACATGGAGGGCATCAATCAAGGTGAGATGGGTAAATTTACGTCTAAATTGGCCTGCATCGATTCATGCTTGAAAACCTGTCGTCTTCTTTGGATATATTTTCCAGCTATAGCCGCAGCCCGTGACAATAGGATCTTTATTGAGGGGAAGCGAGGTCGCTCCTCAAGAAAAAAAACTTCTTAACGCTCTGCGATCGCCATCGTTGAAAGATGGTATCTTGCGGCCTAGAATACATAGAGGGTTTGTATTGCTTGGATTAGCTCCTGCGTAGCCGTTTCTGGCCAAAACCCCTCGCCCCGACGCCCCGTTAAAGTCATCACGTGCAAGCGATAGGAGTTAGGGTATCCATCAGCTTCAAGCCATAGGAGAGGACTTTCTGCTTCACAGGTGAGACGTTCCGCCTCCATCAGCTCTTGTGCGATCTGATGAATTTCAGCATCAAGCCGTAAGACTAATCGGCAAAAATCATCTAATTCTGCCTGGGTCAGCTCAAGAGACCACTGATCTCCTCCGATTAGCCCCTGGTAGGTGTCTGCTTCGTCATCCCAGCCAATGCGCCAGCCTTCTCCATGTTTAATCCTTCGTGCCATTCAATCTTCTGTGCCATTCAACCGTTTGTGCTACGACACTGGCTCTGCCGTTGATTCCCATGCTTGCTTGGGTTCGGTAAGAAGACCTGAGGACACTCTTACTTCTACTCCACTGTTATCAAATGCCAAAACCTGGCAGACGAGAACTGTCACTCGTGAAAATTTCGACTAGCGTCTCGACAACGGCATCTCGCTTTGCGATGCTGAGTTGGCGAACGACTTCTAAGTCCTGATCTCTAGGATTAGTTCTCAGGTTAATCACTCCAGGATATTCGTCTTGCAAAACCCACTCGTTGGCTCCGAGGTAGTCGGCAAACGTCAGCTTCCAATCTAGTCGAAAATTTGGGAACCGCCGCATCACATATAAGTGATATCGAATAAACCGACTCATCAGAGTGTTGTCATCATCGACATCTCCAGAATCGTCATCAATATAGGTATTTTCGAGGGGTAAATCGGGATGCCGGGCATAGACAAGCTCAGCGATATCTGACGCTCTCAGACGCTGCGCTGCAACGGGATGAGTTTGAAAAAGAGACGCTAGCTGATGATGAGAAGAACTCTCCGTTAAAGCTTCAGGCTCCTGGTGAGCAGGCAGCCCATAAAGACCGATTAAAACAAGTGCCGTCGCTGTTGCGAGGGCTAAGAATCGGAGCCAGCGCGATCGCCATCTATCCCCTTGCCATTTCCCCATCAAAACGTGCCGCATACTCCCAAAGAGAACGGGTCTCATCACTATTTGCTCGCTTGAAGCTGACTATTCACCAATAATTTCGGGCTGAGTCAGCTCATCTGACATTTCAATCACAGCACGAATCACAGGCTTCATTTTGGGGTCATCAATACTGTCGAATTCTTCGTAACGCCGACGCTGGGCACGATTGGCGACCTGCACCGTGATGCGATAGCGATTGGAGGCCGCATTGACCAAGTCTTCTGCACGACGCATGAGCTGAGCATTTTCGATAGTCGGACGATTCATACAGTATCTCTGAGAAAAAATGACAACGTGAACCAAGAAGAGCTAAAACAAACTCTCTCAGTAACTCATACTATCGTAAACAGCCCTATTCCGGCTGCTTTCGTTTTCTCTCCCAGCACTCGAAAATGAATAGGTCAGCATTGTGTCCGTTTTTCTTTAAGATAAGTTAAATGTTGTGATTTCATAAAAAAACTAAAAACGCACAGATTGATGGCTTCAAGTTCGGTAAACCTGACTAAAGATTTTCAGAGATAGATCGCTAGGGTGTAAATGTTAGGGTTGGATACCGTTTTTGGGCTAATCGTCTTAGATGTGTATCCTTAGGGGTGCGATTTTGAATCACGCATTAGACGCTTTAGAGGGAATTGCCGTATGCAAATGCTAACGTCAGCCACGATGCAGAGAATGCCTGTAGCGTCGCTGCCATCTCGGCCTTTGCGATGGGTAGCCATGGGCGACAGCCTGATTTATGGTTACGGAGATCCGGATGGCGGCGGTTGGGTTGAGCAGTTGCGACGACGCTGGATGCTGCCGGGGAGTCCCGGTCACGTACTCTACAACCTTGGCATTCGGGGTGATAAGGTGCAGCAAGTCTCACGGCGACTAGAATTTGAATTTCGCAATCGAGGAGAGCTGCGGAATCAGGTGCCTGATGTGATGCTCTTGTCGGTAGGCACCAATGATTCTGCGCGGTTGGGCAAGCCGGGTGGACGCCACATGACGGATTTTGATGTCTTTCAGCATGAGATGGTGCAACTGATTGATCATGCTCGAACACTCTGTCCGGTTCTTTTTGTGGGCATGACTCCTGTCGATGCCTCGCAGATGCCTTTTTCAGATTGTCTGTATTACGGCCATGACGACCAGCGTCAGTTCAAAACGGCGACTCAGCTTGCTTGTCAAGAGCGTCATGTGCCGTATCTCGATATTTTTGACCTATGGCTGTCAAGGGGGGATGACTGGTGGCGATCGCGCTTAACTGCCGATGGCCTACATCCCAACTCGATGGGCTACAAGTCGCTGCTGCAAGATTTCCTCCAATGGGACGCGGCTCAGTTGTTTATTGCGGGAAATGAACACAGCGGTACAGCGGCGGTGGCTCATCACTCTCAATCGATTCGTTCTGCATAATGGCGCGACACAACTCATTCGGTAGGTTGGGTTGAGGCAACGAAACCCAACGGATACGGCTTATTCAACTCCAAAACTCTCTTCAAATAAAATGACGCCTTCGGAACCCCAATCAACATCGTAAATCCCCATCTCAACATACCGATGAAAGCTCGAATAAAGCCAATCGTTTGGTCGATTTACAAATCGATGATGCACTGGATTGTAATGAATGTAATTCACATGGTTTTCAAAGTCTCGCTCATCTCGAATCTGGTGTTCCCAAAATCGACGTTGCCAAATGGCTTGCTCTTTTTTGTGCAATCGAGATGAATCTCGAACCTGTTTGTAGCGCTGTGGACAGTGACGACTAAACGTACTCTTGATTAATCGCCATCTCGTCGAAAAATCTGCGTCTCCAGGCGGTAATGTCCAGATGCAATGTAGATGATTGGGGAGAACGACGATTGCGTCTATGGTAAATGGATGATTTAGTTTAACCGTGTGAAATGCTTCGCGTAGGGTTGCGATGGTTTCTGTGTCATGAAATAGGTTCTGCCGCTGGTACGTAACCACTGTGAAGAAGTAGGTTGCTCCAGGAGTGGTTGTCCGTCGATAGCGCATTGCATTGTCTAATGGTAGATACCATTAGTATGGGCAATATGATGGGAACTCTAACTCCTGATAGTGTTGGGTTTCACGTTGTTCAACCCAACCTACCCAAGGGCGATCGCACTAACCAAACCAAACCTTCATCTGGGCTTTTGCTTTCGCTTTATGCTCTTCTTTAATATGCATCGTCACCATCATGAATGCATAACCCAGCGCACCTAAATCATCAGTATATCCAGCTAGTGGAGCTATATCCGGAATGGCATCGAGAGGAGCAATGAAATAACCCAGAGCAGAAACAATCACAGCTTTTGCCCAGGTTGGCGTGTCAGAATCGTTTAAACAATAATAAAGAATTAGCACCTTTTCTATAACCCCAACTCCTGCGGCTACTGCAACGTTCTTGATTTTTTTCCAAAGAGATTTGTCGCTGTAGCTGCTGCTGTATTTACCGTACTGCTTATCCATCGGTAGCCTTAACTCCTGATCACTATTTAGTTCAGTATTTACTGCAATATCTCTGCCTAACGCACTAAGCCCAAACTTCATCACACCCACACATTACGCTTCAGAATGTGAAGAGAAACAAAAAAAGTGCGATCGCCCTCGTAGGTTGGGTCGAGCGAAGCGACACCCAACATTTCCTGTCACTCAGAAAACGCGATTCTGACGTGAGAGGGTAGGTCGGCGGGATGAGGCGCGATACGGGCTACGCCCAGGCAAGCCAAGGCCACAAGGTAACGATGTTGAGGGGCGATACGGGCTACGCCCAGGCAAGCCAAGGCCACAGGTACAGTTAGACGACTCACTGAGCCGGAGGTTCAACCGTGATGGTGATGTGAGCCAAA
Organism: Elainellaceae cyanobacterium; assembly: GCA_049647405.1. Taxonomy (GTDB): domain Bacteria; phylum Cyanobacteriota; class Cyanobacteriia; order CAKZMO01; family CAKZMO01; genus CAKZMO01. The sequence goes on from JBARXP010000413.1 coordinate 4,351, forward strand.
AACGTATCACTCTCGACGGCTTCACCATTTAGTGTTGCAGGCTCAAACGGCCATTCTTGAATGAGACACTGAGCAAACGCCTGATAGTCGCTAACGTCTTCCTCCATAGGCTCCGTTGCAATCACTTCTCCATTCTTGTCTACTTGGACTTTGAAAGATTCTGTGCGACCCAGATTGGGATCTACGTCAGAAACGGCATCACATTCACTTTGGGTCGGGTCTGCCATAAAGGAGCGCTCAAAATCCAGAGGTTCTGGCAAGAGAGCAGGTTCATTTGATGGCGGCTCCGGTGCCGGAATCTGAGGTTGTGGATTGCTTGGCGAAGTGGGTTCAGAGGGTAACGGTTCGGGCGGTGATGGTTCCCCCTGTGACGGCTCAGGTGTTGAGGGACTTGGCTCAGGAGTGCTGGATGCGGGATTGTCTATCTGAGTGGGCAATTCGGGCGATTCTTCCGAAGATTGGTCTAGAGATTGTTGGGATTGATCTTGCTTGAGCTGAGTCAAAAGAGCTGGAACCGCTTGCTCATCAACAGCCTTGAATTGAACTGAATTGATCGATATGTCTTCTGGCTCGGCCTGATCGGGCGGTAGCGGCTCAATCCACAGCGTGATCTGAAATTCTGTGGGAATCGGCTCTGTGGGAATCGGCTGTCGGTTAGAGGGATCAATGGCATCGACAGGCACGCCAGAATTGTCTGCCAGAGCGCCTAAGTTACCCGGTAGGGGCGGGGCATCGCCGTCTCGAATTTGTTGGAGTCCGTCGCCTTCTCCACCACTGATTCCATCTGAGTTTGTGGCGATGTCTGTGGAGTCCGTTGATCCGGTGTCGGACTCGACATCAGCCCCAGGGGGGGGTAGGGGGTTTGGCGGGGCTGCTGGTTCATTCTCAATGATTTCGGCAGGGGCTTCAGGAGGAGTGCGCGCCTGCAACGGACTGATGGCGATGGATGATTCAGAAGAAGACGAGGATCTGGGCGAAGCGGTGGGTGCTGTTGCTAGGGTTTCGGACGAAGAGGAAGGTAAATCTTCAGCCGCCACATCAGACTCAGAACCCGCAGGCAAGGCTGCGGGCGGCAGTTCGACCCATTCGATGGGAATCGGCTGGTCGTTGACTGGAGGCTCTTTGAGCTGTGCCATCCAGTCTTGAGTCGCGATCGCCATCCACCCGTGAGCGGCTAACGAAACCCCGGCCAACACCCACCACAGTCCTTTGGGGTCGCGATGCTGGCGAGAACGCATGAGAGAAATGGCGATCGCCCGACGAGAGTCGGCTGAATCGTGGAATGGCGGTGACGAGTGAGACATGGTGGGGCATAAGCTCGTTAGGTTGAGGCGGCGGCTAAGGGTTCAGGCACGGCAGATTCCATGCGGCTGAGCCAGTCAATCAGGTTTTCAAGCTGCTGCATCGGACGCAGCACTCCTAGGCCGCGCACGGTGACTTTACCCGGAGTGTAGACAAATCGCGATTGCAGGTGAGACGGTAGCTTTTCCTTCAATAGATTCCAGCCCGGTTCTTCCATGGGTGTTTCGAGCACAACGTGCTGTTTACCGTCAGGTTTGATGCGTGAGAATCCTAGACCTTTCGCAATCTGTTTGAGTTCCATGATGCGAATTAGCTGTTGGGCAGCGGCGGGCAAAGACCCGTAGCGATCGTTCCAGTCGGCGGCAATTTCGGTCAGTTCTCGCTTGGAGAGCGCTGCTGCCACTGAGCGGTAGGCGGTCATCTTCTGGTCGAGATCGGGAATGTAGTCGGCGGGAATGAACGCCGTCAGATTGAGGTCGATTTGGGTATCGTCTACCTGGGGAATTTCCTGACCGCGAATTTCCTTAATGGCGTCTTCCAGCATTTCCATATATAAGTCGAAGCCGATGGCGTCGAGCTGACCTGACTGTTCTGCCCCTAACAGGTTGCCCACGCCACGAATTTCCATGTCACGCATGGCGAGCTGATAGCCCGACCCCAGTTGAGTAAATTCTTGAATGGCGCGCAGGCGTTTGCGAGCGGCTTCTGAAAGCTGGCTCTTGCGCGGATAAAACAGCCATGCGTGAGCCTGGATTCCGGCTCGTCCGACTCGACCCCGCAACTGGTAGAGCTGCGATAGGCCGAATTTCTGAGCATCTTCGATCAGAATTGTGTTGACCCGAGGAATATCGAGCCCCGATTCAATAATCGTTGTACAGACCAGCAAATCGGCTTCGCTGTTGTTAAACGCCAGCATGGTGGCTTCTAGCTCGCCCTCCTGCATCTGACCGTGGGCGATCGCAATCCGCAGGCTAGGCACCATCTCCCGCAGCCGCGTCGCAATCTCTTCGATGCCCTCAACCCGAGGCACCACATAAAAAATCTGTCCTCCCCGGTCTAATTCTTGCCGAATGGCCGAGCCGATGACTTCGAGATCGTAGGGCGACAGGTGTGTTTTGATCGGACGACGAGACGGGGGCGGCGTTGTAATCAGGCTCATTTCTCGCACTCCCGACAGCGCCATGTAGAGGGTTCGGGGAATGGGGGTGGCGCTCAGAGTCAAGACATCGACCGTTGTTTTGAGGGTTTTGATTTTTTCCTTTTGGTTTACTCCAAAGCGCTGTTCTTCATCGACGACCAACATGCCCAGGTCTTTGAAGTTGACGCCCTTGCCCAGCAGTTGATGCGTGCCTACGACGACATCGAGTTCTCCCGTCGCAAGGCGCTGCTGAATCTGCTTGCGCTCCTCTGCCGTGCGGAATCGGTTGAGCAAGCCAATCTGGATCGGGTAAGGGGCAAACCGTTCTTTGATGGTGTGGTAGTGCTGCTGGGTCAAAATCGTCGTAGGAGCCAGCAATGCGGCTTGTTTCCCGGCGGTGACGGCCTTGAAAATGCCGCGAATGGCGACCTCGGTCTTGCCGAAACCCACGTCGCCGCAGACCAGCCGATCCATCGGGCGAGTGCTTTCCATATCTCGCTTCACGTCTTGAATCGCCTTTAGCTGATCCGTCGTGGGCTGGTAGGGGAAGGAGTCTTCCATTTCCTCTTGCCAAGGCATATCGAGAGGGAACGTGTGCCCCTCCTGCTGCGATCGCTGGGCATAGAGCTTCAGCAGGTCAACCGCCACTTTCTTGACGGCCTTGCGAACCTTGCTCTTAGTTTTCTCCCACGCCTTGCTCGACATTTTGTTGAGCTGGGGCTTGCCACTGCCCGCTGCCCGAAATCGAGACAGCGCTCCTACCTGATCTGCCGCCACCCGCAACAGGCCATCGGCATAGCGCAGCACCAGATATTCCCGCGTTTCATCATTTAGGGTGAGGCTTTCGAGCTTGAGAAATTGACCGACGCCGTGGTTGCGATGTACGACAAAATCACCCTGGCGCAGCTTGTTGGGATCAACCTGCTTCGAGGCGGCTCGGCGTCGCTTGCGAACATAGGTGGGCGTCGCCAGCGAATGCTGCCCAAAAAATTCCCGATCGGTAACGATGGCAACCCGAAAGGTGGGTAGCTCGAACCCCTCTAGCTCAGCCAGACCCGAATATTTCACCGCCACGGGTGTCTTTTGGATCTGGAGCTTGTCGATGGCCGGGTAGTCGCGGGGGTTGGGCACAAACTGAGCCGGACAGTCGTGCTCTTGCAGCAGCGCCACTGAGCGAGACGGCTGAGCCGACACCAGCCAAATTGAAAAGCCGCGATCGCGCTCATCTCGCAAAATTTCGGCCAGCTTGCCAAATTGGTGGGGCGTGGTGGGCACCGGACGGCTGGCAAGGTTGAGGCCGCGATTTTCTTCGGCCAGCTCTGACATACACAGACGATCGAAGCAGTCGAGCACTTCGAGGCAATCTTCAAAGCTGCGATGCACTTTGGGCAAAGGCGTTGAGAGCGATCGCCAATGGTCGTCTACATGCTCAACCCAGCGATCGCTGTGAGCCTGACACTGCTCCATCTCATCGACCACAATCATCGTATCGTCGGGTAAATAGTCGAGCAGAGAAGCGGGCTGATCGAAGACCAGTCCGAGAAATCGCCGCATTCCCTCAATCGGCTGATGATCCTGAAACAGTTCCCAATCTTCGGGAGTGAGGCAGTTTTGCAGGGTTGCTTGAATTCCTGATGCCCCCTCGACTTTGCTGTGTAGCGATTCCAGCACGATGGGGGAAAAGGTGGTCGCCGTCAGCACCAGCTTCGGAATCCGGTCGAGCGATCGCTGGCTCACCGCATCAAATTCTCGAATCCGCTCTAGCTCATCGCCAAACAGCTCTAGCCGCACGGGCAGCTCTAACGACAC
>JBARXP010000414.1:0-6500 GCA_049647405.1 Elainellaceae cyanobacterium
GGATATTGCCTACCCCCTTGTCTGCCGAGGCGCTGGCGATCGCCCTGCCCCGTGGCCTAGACCACGAACCTCTTCGTCAGGCCATCAATCAAGCCATCGAGCAGTGGACTCAGTCAGGCTGGTTACAGGAACAGCTTGATGTGTGGGGGTTGCCCTAACGAGGGAGTATGGAGCATTTGTAACGAAGCGCTATTTCGTCTCACAGATTCAGGTAAGCTGAACACAAATCACCGTTGCGATTCTCTGGGTCAAGATATCTGAGACTATGCTCGATTCCTCTCTGTCACAATTTTATTTGGGATTGTTGGTGGCGCTGTTGGCGATCGCCGCCGTTTTGTTATTTCGCCAGGTTTTCAAAACGCGACGAGTCGAGATTCGTTTTTCTGAGCTGCAAAGCAAGCTGTCGCGCGAGAAGGGAACCGCTCACGAATATTATGAGCTGGGCAGCATTTACTTAGATAAGAAGCTGTTTAGTCAGGCCGTTCAGCTTCTAGAGAAAGCTCTCAAAGCAAAGGATCTTAAAGACACCGATAACATTGCGCTCGTGTGTAACGCCTTGGGCTATGCCCATGCAGCTCAAGATCAATACGATCTCGCGATTCGGCAATATAAGGCGGCGCTGGAAAAGAAACCCGATTACACCACGGCTCTCAACAACTTGGGGTTTGCCTACGAGAAAAAGCAGCTCACGGTTCAGGCGGTTGAGGTCTATGAGCAGGCAGTAGGCTACGATGCCAGCAATAAAACTGCGAAGCGACGGGCTGAGTCTTTGAGAAAGCGGCTAGCGCCTGAAGATAGCTAGGCATATTGTCTTGGCTGAGCCGCATTTGAAACCGCAAGATTTGGCGCATCTGAAGCCCTAAGAACCTTTACAAGCCAATCGGGCGTAAACCTGCTGCGATGGACGCAGATGGCAGGAGCAGGGGGCGATCGCCATCTGCCTTCCTCCGAAGTGGCGTTATCATAATAGACTCAAGGGTTGATTCACAAGAATTGAACTCACCGCTTCGTGCTGGTCGTTGCTAGACCGGGGCGAAATGCCGTTTCACTTGCAGGTTTGTTTCATGTCGATGAATGCTTTCGATGCTGACAGTCAAGGTCGCCGTTCGTTTGAGCTACCCGGAGCCCGCCCTCACTACAACCCCGATCGTCCCGGTCAGGTCAAACATATTGCTCTAGATTTAGCATTTGACATTCCAAACCAGAGCTATCAGGGCACCTGCACAATTCATATCAACCCTGTGCGAAACGGCATCACATCCCTCACCCTCGATGCGGTCAACCTCAGCATTGACGGTGTGGTCATCGACGACACCGAGCAGCCCTTCGACTACGACGGCGAATACCTCAAGATTCATCTGACCCAGCCGACTCAGGTCGGCAACAAACTCAACGTGGCGATCGCCTACCATGTCGAGCAGCCCCAGCGCGGCATCTACTTTATCGCCCCCGATGAGCACTATCCTGACAAGCCCGTTCAGGTCTGGACTCAGGGTGAAGATGAAGATTCGCGATTTTGGTTCCCCTGCTTCGATTATCCGGGGCAGTTGGCCTCCTCAGAAGTGCGGGTGCGCGTTCCTCAAGACTATGTCGCCATTTCCAACGGCGAGCTGAGTTCTACCGACCAAGACGGTGAATTCAAAATCTATCACTGGATTCAAAATGAGGTGCATCCCACCTACCTGATGACCTTAGCCATTGGAGATTTTGCCGAAATTCGAGATGAATGGAACGGCAAGCCCGTCACCTACTACGTCCAAAAGGGCCGCGAAGAAGACGCTCAACGCACCATGGGCAAAACCCCTCGCATGATTGAATTTTTCAGTCACGCTTACGGCTACCCCTACCCCTATCCCAAATATGCTCAGGTTTGTGTCGATGACTTTATCTTTGGGGGCATGGAGAATACCTCAACCACGCTGCTCACCGATCGCTGTCTCATCGACAAACGAGCTGCCCTAGATAACCGCAATGCTGAAAGTCTAGTCGCCCATGAGCTGGCGCACCAGTGGTTTGGCGATTTAGTCGTGATTAAGCACTGGTCTCACGCCTGGATCAAAGAGGGGATGGCGTCTTACTCCGAAGTCATGTGGACAGAGCAGGAGTATGGCAAAGATGAGGCCGCCTACTATCGGCTGAATGAAGCCCGCAGCTACATCGGTGAAGATAGCTCTCGCTACCGTCGCCCCATGGTCACCCACATTTATCGAGAAGCGATTGAGCTATACGATCGCCACATTTATGAAAAAGGGGCTTGCGTCTATCACATGATTCACGCTGAGCTAGGCGATGAGTTATTTGAGCAAGCCGTTCATACCTTTGTGCAAGACAATGCCCACTCCACAGTAGAAACCATCGACCTACTGCGCGCCATTGAAAAAGCAACAGGCCGCAACCTCCAGTTTCTATTTGATCAGTATGTGTTGCGGGGAGGCCACCCTGATTACAAAGTCAGCTATAGCTGGGACGGCGATAGTAAGCTTGCGAAAATTACAGTACTTCAGGCTCAGGCAAAAGAGGGTGATTCGAGCAGTGAGAGCGGCTTATTTGACCTCAAAATTCCCATTGGGTTTGGCTATGTCACCGCTGCCGCAGGCCAGGAAGACACAACAGCCAGCACAGTAGAGCTAAAAACCATGACCGTTCGGGTGCATGAGCGAGAGCAAAGCTTCTATTTCCCGCTGGAGGAGAAGCCTGCTTTCATCAACTTTGATGTCAATAATCATGTCCTAAAAACCGTCACCCTCGACTACCCTGTCGCAGAACTCAAGGCTCAGATTCTGCATGATGTCGATCCGATTTCGCGCATTTATGCAGCCGAGGCACTAGTGAAAAAAGGAGGGCTAGAAGTCGTCAAGACGCTGACTCAGGTACTCCAGTCTGATCCGTTTTGGGGGGTGCGGGCAGAAGTGGCGGCACAACTAGCCACCCTAAAGCTGGAACAAGCCTTTGAAGGTCTATTGACTGGCCTAGATGACAGCGAAGCGCGGGTGCGGCGGGCGGTGGTACCAGCGATCGCCAAATCAAAGACAAAAGCAAGCTACAAGGCATTGAAAGCGATCGCCGAGAAGGGTGATGCCAGCTACTTTGTCGAAGCCGCTGCCTTGAGAGGCTTGGGGGCGATCGCCCATAGTTATCTCGACGACGGCAGTGGCAAAGAGAAAAAGGTGCTGAAGCTGTTTAAAGCGGTGTTGCACGAGCGGGCAGGCTGGAATGAAGTCGTGCGAGCGGGAGCCATTGGTGGTCTGAGCCAGATGAAAGCATCGGGCGATGCCCTCGATCTGGTGCTGAAGTACACCGCACTGGGAGTGCCCCAAGCGCTAAGACTGGCGACGATTCGGGCTCTCGGCGCGATTTCCTCTGGGCAAGACAAGCCCGATCTAGAGCGAATTCTAAACCGATTGGATGAGCTTTCGGGCGAGACCTTCTTCCTGACTCAAGTAGCGGTGGTAGCCGCCCTGGGGCAAATGGAAACGCCTCGGGCGATCGCCACTTTGCGTTCGTTATCGAGCCAGTCTCCAGATGGTCGAGTGCGTCGCCGAGCTGACGAGGCCATCGAAAAAGTTCAGCAAACCATTGGGAAAGATGAGGCCGTGAAAAAGCTTCAGTCTGAGATGGAGTCGGTCAAAAAAGAAAATCAAGATCTGCGCAGCCGTCTTGAAGCGTTGGAAGCCAAGTCTAAGGCCGCTTCTGAGTCTGTATAGCTGCGCTTCGTTATCGTTGCGCTTCACTGGGATATTGCAATCATGCCACTCATGCCGATGACGTTTGGCCCTCTCAACCGAATTCGTCGCCCCATTAGCCAACTTTTTGGCAAGAGCATTACGGTTTGGTCGCTGGTTGTTTTGGCGATCGCCCTACTGATTTTGACGCCGATTTTGGTTGTGTTGAGCAGCGTTTTTGTAGACTCTGGTGAAATTTGGGCGCACCTGACTGAAACTGTGTTGCCAACATACATCCGCAATTCCGTATGGCTGATGTTGGGAGTTGGAAGCGGCGTCATAGGCTTAGGGGTCAGCACTGCATGGCTAATCACAAGCTGTGAATTTTCAGGCCGTCGCTTCTTTGAATGGGCGCTGTTGCTGCCCTTAGCGGCTCCAGCCTATCTCTTAGCCTATGTTTACACCGATCTACTTGACTATTACGGAGTCGTACAAACGACGCTAAGAACCCTGTTTGGCTGGCAAAGCAGCACCGACTATTGGTTTCCGCCCATCCGTTCGCTGGGCGGGGCGATCGCCATGTTTGCGCTGGTGCTCTACCCCTATGTTTATTTGCTGACGCGAGTGGCCTTTTTAGAACAGTCCGTATGTACCCTAGAGGCGAGTCGCTCCCTAGGCTGCAACCCCTGGACAAGTTTTTGGAAGGTGGCACTGCCCTTGGCGCGTCCGGCGATCGCCGCAGGCACATCCTTAGCGCTGATGGAAACGCTCAGCGACTTTGGAACAGTACAATATTTTGGCGTTGAGACGTTTACAACCGGAATCTATCGCACCTGGTTTGGCATGGGTGAATCGGCAGCAGCGGCGCAACTATCATCGGTTTTGCTGCTGTTTATCCTAATTTTGGTGGTGCTAGAACAGTGGTCGCGCCGCCAAACCCGCTACTACCAAACGACTCATCCGGCTCAACAGTCTGCGGCCTATTCGTTAGGACGGCGACGTACGATGATGGCTTGGGTGATCTGTGGCCTGCCGTTAATGTTGGGATTTGTCATCCCTGCGATCGCGCTATTGCAGATGGCGATCGCCAACGCCACAGACAACTTCACCGAAAATTTTTGGATTTATGGCCGCAATAGTCTGGTATTAGCCGTGCTGACGGCGGCGATCGGCATGATTTTGGCCCTGATCATGGCTTACGGTCGTCGCCTTCAAGCCACCCCTGTGATGAATACGGCTGTGCGCACGGCAGCCCTCGGCTATGCGTTTCCGGGCACTGTCATCGCAGTCGGCATCTTGATCCCCATCGGCACAATTGACAATGCTCTAGATACCTGGATGCAATCGACGTTTGGCATCTCAACAGGGCTATTGCTCAGCGGCACGATCACAGCGCTGGTCTTTGCCTATCTGGTGCGATTTTTAGCGGTCGCATTTAATGCCGTGGAGTCAAGTCTGGCTCGCATTAAGCCAAGCTTTGATGATGCAGCGCGATCGCTCGGCTATAGCCCAGGGCAAACTCTGCTCCATGTTCACGCACCGCTGATGACCAGTGGCCTACTCACCGCCGCCATCCTCATGTTTGTTGACGTGATGAAAGAGCTTCCGGCCACCTTGATTGTGCGACCGTTTAACTTTGATACCTTAGCTGTGCAAGTCTATCGCCTTGCTTCAGACGAACGACTGGCCGAAGCTGCCGCCCCTGCGTTGGCGATCGTCGCTGTAGGAATTTTGCCCGTTATTTTGCTGAGCTGGGGCATGACCCATCGCTCTAGTGGGGCAAAACAATAGATAGAAACATCGCAGTGCTATGCTCTACCCATTTTTAATTGACTAAGAAACGAAGATTCAACACCGTCCAAAATTCCCGGTACGGGCGCACAGCCGTGCGCCCGTACCGGCGGATCTGCAATTGTAAATCAATCCGCTCATGATTCTAAGGTCTGCCTAGTTCCCAATCGCGCATCTGGTGCAATCGCCCATCGCGCAGTTGAACAACAGGATGATTAGACATCCGCACCAACTGCTCATCATGGGTTGTGACGATCACCGTAATCCCGATCGAGTTGAGCTTTTTGAGGATCTTGATCACCTGCCAAGAATTGTGGACATCAAGATTTCCTGTCGGTTCATCGGCCAGCAAAATGGGTGGAGTGCCGACGATCGCCCGTGCAATGCTAACGCGCTGCTGTTCTCCGCCCGAAAGCTCATCTGGGAAGCGATCGGCTTTGTCATGGAGCCCGACCATCCGCAGCGTTGGGAGGAGCCGACGATGGATTTCTTTGCGGGTAAAGCCCTGAGCCCACAACACAAAAGCAACATTTTCTGAGACCGTGCGTTTGGGAATCAGCTTATAGTCCTGAAACACGACGCCAATCTTTCGTCGCAACAGCGACATCTTGTTGCCCTTTAGACTAGACAAATTGTTGCTATCGACCAACACATCGCCATGGGTACTTCTCTCGGCACCATAGAGAAGCTTCAGCAACGTAGACTTGCCTGCTCCCGACGGCCCAGTCACAAACCAAAAATCTCCTTGCCTCACCTGCCAGTTGACATTATCAAGGGCCTTACCAGATTTGCCATACAGTTTTGATACCTGCTGCAAGCTAATAATGATAGGGTTCGGGGCTTTGCGGGAGGGTGTCGGAGCTGTGGAAGGTTGCTCTACGCCAGGAATTGCCCCCAAAGACGCCGGAGAAACCGTACTTGTAGACGGCTCGCTCACCGGGTTGCTGTGTGTGGAACGTAGAGTTTGATCTGAAAGAACGCTAGGAGCCATGAGATGCGTCTCAATTACTGAGGTTCATGAAATTCAAAAGAATACAGAAAGCTGAG
>JBARXP010000415.1:0-2209 GCA_049647405.1 Elainellaceae cyanobacterium
CGAATAGATTGGCACTGGTGGATCTTAGCTGCTGGGCTAGTGTTAATGAGTTTTGACGAAGCCTCTCAAATTCACGAAGGTCTTATAGGAGAAGTGCTGCTTCAATTATTTGGCAGAGGAGAAGGGATCTTTTACTATACTTGGTATCTATTTTATATCCCTATCTTGCTGTTAGCGGCGTTCTACTATTTCCCCTTTCTTAGAAAAATGCCTCTTCGATATTCCTCTAAATTTTTCTTGTCTGGGTTGATTTTCTTTGGTGGAGCCATAGGTATAGAGGCGCTAGAATCTTATCTTGCATTCAATAAAATCAGCGTCACGTTAAGTTCCTGGGCCGAAGAAACTGCTGAGATGATGGGCATTGTTATCCTGATCTATGCCCTCTTGCTCTATATCCAAGATTCTAATTACATTGTCGCAATCAAATCTCACGCTGACCTAGATACATTACAGGGAGAATAGATGTATGGCGTTTTCTGCTTGGATAACAATAATTATTGATAATAATTAACCCAGCCTTAGATATGATTGCAACATCATAAGTCTGTTCTCACAACTATAAACAAACAGTGTGTGCCCCCGCCGGGGGCACACACTCAGATAGCATCGCTTAATTATGGCGACCTACTTAATAGTTGGGCTTTTATTTGGGTAGGCGATCGCCTTTTATCTAGCATTGAACTCTAGTATTGAATTCCATTACATGAAAGCTCACCAATATTCTCAACGCCAGCAGCCTGAAGAGCAGAACTAAGCATGAGAGGCGTTATGAGATCTGCAACGAAAGATTGAACGACAGCACCAAAACCTCCGCCAAGAATAACGGCAACGGCCAGCCCAACGCCCTTTTCTTGTATGAGAAGTGTCTCGAAGTCCCTCATAAAACTGTCAGCAGAGCTATAGCTACAGCCAGTAGCCTTAGGACAATTTTGTGGGCGCGCACCGCGCGCCCACAAAATTGTCTATGTCCCAACTAATATGTCCCCAACTAAGCTGACTACAGCTATAACGGCACGATTGCGGGTCTGTTTGTTTGCCATAAGACGCGAGGAAATCATGACTTATGGATGATTTAAGAAATGCTCCTTCTAAAGAAAATCTTGGGAGGCGATCGCCTTTGCATCTCTACCCTGAGATAGTTTTTTTTACAAAACGTTACGGTGCATGATTCCTGTGGACTAATGGCCGCCCTGCGGAATCCTTTTTTTGGTTAATTTGCCTACGTGAGGTTCGTGTAGAACAGAGTCTTCACAAAAGACACCATAAACTGGCTCGCAAGTTGGTTCATGTTGAGAAAGCGTTAGGACGTATATCGTCAAGACGCATGTAGAAGTAAGGGAATCTATGGTTGCAACGTCTGTATCTCCAATTCAGCTCGTCGAAGATCAAACTCAGCAGCTATTAGACTGGGCTCAAGAAGTGAACGCTTCAAACGAGCCTTTGTTTAAGAAGGCTCAGCTTCTTGCGACCCGGTTAGGAGCACACTACTGTCATGAAAGCGGGCTGACCGAGATTGGCTTTTGGGCACCTGAGTTGGGTGCGGGGATGATTCAACCCAAAAATATTTACCTTGAAATTTTTACGCCCAAGAAAAAGATAGACCCCTCGAAGGCTACTCAAAAGATTGTCTTTCGGCGAGACTACGCTTACCTAGAGAAGCAGGGTGAATATTTCTGGGGTGTCCTTGCGGGAATGAAGCCAGGTACTGAAGACACCTTTGGCTCTTTCTATTGGTTGCGATACCTAGACATGGAAACCAATGAAGTCAGGGTCATCGGTGACTGCCTCGGATATTCCTATCCTTATGGCGTCTACGCCCCTGCCGAGCTGTATGACATGGCAACCGTTCAACGCTCACGCAAAGATTTAGACTACTTTGCTCAAGGTGAGACGAATGACGATGGCGTGATTCAGGTGCAGACACCGCGCAATATTCTCCAACTTCACGTCAATACTGCTGCTCCTGACGGAACGATCGCCAGCCTGACTCGTCTCTATCAGGCGATCGCCGATAAGCTAAAGCACAACCAAACCTTGACTCCTGCCGAGCAATGTTTCATCGGCTATGATGCCGTTCAGCTCCTCCCGATTGAGCCGACTGTAGAATATCGAGGCAAGCACGACCTCGGCCATGGGTTCTTTATCTTCAGCGGCGACGACTTTGGCGAGATGGATCCGGAGTCAGAAGATATTGACATCGAACCAGAAG
>JBARXP010000416.1:0-9261 GCA_049647405.1 Elainellaceae cyanobacterium
TCGTGAACGTGTTCGAATTCAAACAGGTTGGTGAAATTCCTGATTATCCTGCTTTTTTCCTGTCCGATGGCACACTTTTACTAACGCTTTGGCAAGCCACAGATCCCGCTAGTGCTGTAGCCTTTGACCGCAAAAACAACATTGGTTTACATCATTTTGCGTTGAAAGTAGACGGGCTAGAAACGCTCAAATCTCTCTATCAAACCTTAACCACGACTGAAGGGGTCGAGATTGAGTTTGCTCCCGAACCTCTCGGTGGTGGCTCGACGCAGCACATGATGTTTTCCATTCCCGGCGGCATTCGCATGGAGCTGATTGCTCTGGGCGGTTAAGACCACACTCCGTTACCCGTCATTCTTTAGCAAGGGAGGAATCTACTATGGCATCACCCGGTTGGACTCAGGCTGAATCTCCGTTTCATGCTGGAGAACAAGAGGTACAAGCCCGCATAGGCGTCCGTGAGAAGATGGAGCAACTCGGACGGCGCGTGGTGCGAGATTATTTGCCCGAGCAGCATCAGGATTTTTATCGTCTCTTACCTTTCTTGATGGTCGGCATGACGGATGAGCGAGGTCGGCCTTGGGTGTCTGTTTTGACTGGGCTACCCGGATTTATTACGGCTCCCGATTCCCATCATTTGCGGATTGCAACACAGCCATTGTTTGGCTCACCGATCGCCACTCAGCTCAGGGTCGGCGCAGATATTGGCATTCTGGGAATCTTGCCCGAAAGTCGTCGCCGCAACCGTTCAACGGGGCAGATCAGCGAGATTGATGCCGATGGGTTTACGGTGGCGATCGCCCAAACTTTTGGCAACTGTCCCCAATATATTCAAACTCGCGATATTGAGGTGCTGCCAGACATCACCCAGCCCCAGCAGGAGAAGCTCATTGAGTCGGGCGATCGCCTAGATCATGCAGCCAAAGCGTTAATCGCCCAGGCTGATACTCTATTTATCGCGACGGTCTATGACGGTGGAAGAGACAGCCCTACGTTTGGAGCCGATGCGTCTCACCGAGGCGGCAAACCCGGATTCATTCGCGTGGAAGACGACTATACGTTTATCTTTCCTGATTTCACGGGCAACTTCCACTTCAACACGGTAGGCAATATTCTGCTCAACCCCAAAGCAGGCTTCTTGTTCATCGACTTCGAAACGCGAGATTTACTGTACCTAACCGGACAGGCTGAGATGATCTGGGATGGCGATGCAGTTAAAGCGTTTGTCGGGGCAGAGCGGTTTATTCGCTTTCACCTCGAAGAGTGGCGACGGGTGAAAGCCAGCCTCCCTTTACAGTTTCGCTTTGGCGAGTACTCCCCCACTCTGCAACACAGCGGCAGTTGGGAGCAAATGGACGCGATTCTTGCTGCCGAGTAAGTTATACCCATGCTCGATGACAGTTTGAGCCGACTGCTCTTGGATATCACCGGAAAATCGTGCGATCGCTGTATTCTGCTTCGCTGCATTCTGCTTAAATGGCGATCGCCTAGTGACTCGCTAGAGGATTGACTTGAAAATCCTTCTCACTTGTTTAATGCGTCATCTATTTCTCTTGCGTTTTGTGTCGTAGTTAATCAATCTATACAAGTCATATAAGAATTCAACCACCAGATTGTCAGGATCACAACAGAAACCAGAGCTGTTTATTTCGCTCAAGCAGTCCTTCCATTTTTTGCACGAACTCTGCGGCACTGGTCTCCAAAAAGGTGATGAACGGCTGAAACGCTTGCCATACAAGAATTTCAGCCGACTTAGGCCGAGAAGCATGAAATGCAGGTCTGGCTTGACTTTCAGGCTACAATCTCTGATTCACAATCAAGTGCCAACTCTGCCCGGTTGAGTATCTTCTGAGCGACAAATTTAGCGCAGATGCACTGAGGCGATGAGATGATTCACAACATTGGAGTTTTTTATGCTTTTCCATCTCAATTTAATAAATCCAACGCGTTTAGCAGTATCAGTTTCTACGATCGCCCTCCTGGGTGGTTTAGCAGCTTGTTCTGCGCCAACTACAAACAATACTGCTGAGGGTGATCCCTCTACTGGAGCAACGAGTACCGACTTTGCGTTTGACAATGAGTTATCTGTAACAGGTGCTGGTGCGTCATTTCCAAATCCAATCTACCAGCGTTGGTTTCAAGAAATAAACGGCGAATATCCAAATCTGAAGATCAACTATCAATCAGTTGGTAGTGGTGCTGGGGTCGAACAATTTACCCAGGGCACCGTAGACTTTGGCGCAAGTGACGTTGCAATGACGGACGAAGAAATTGCTCAGGTTGATCGAGGAGCGCTGTTATTGCCTATGACAGCGGGTAGCATTGTGCTGGCTTATAATCTCCCTGGGGTTGAAGGTGAGCTGAAATTACCCCGCGATGTTTATACAGGTATTCTCTTAGGAAGCCTCACCAATTGGAATGATCCAGCGATCGCAGCAGCAAACCCAGATCTCCAACTACCCGATCAAGCAATTACTGTTGTTCACCGTTCAGACGGCAGCGGAACTACAGGCGTCTTTACCCAGCACCTCAGCGGCATTAGCCCTGAGTGGAAACAGCAAGTTGGAGCAGGCAAAACTGTAGCTTGGCCCGTCGGTGTTGGTGCAAAAGGAAATGAAGGAATCACGGCTCAACTGCAACAAAAACCGGGATCGATCGGATATGTTGAGTATGGCTATGCAAAGCAAAGCGATCTGACCGTTGCGTCATTGGAAAATCAATCAGGTAACTTTGTCACACCCACTGCGGAAGCCGCAGAGAAAACCCTAGAAACGGTGGAACTGCCGGAAAACCTCCGAGCCTTCATTGAAGACCCCCAAGGTGATGATTCTTACCCCATTGTGACCTACACCTGGCTTCTGGTTTACCAAAGCTATCCCAATGCTGAAACCGCAAAGGGGATAGAAGCCATGATCCAATATGGTTTGACTGAGGGTCAGAAATACGCTGAAGAATTAGGGTATGTTCCTCTGCCTCAAAACGTTCGAGAGCGTGTGGCAGCCGCAGCAGACAACATCGATCCGGAACATACGATTAATATCAACTGATACCCACTCGACTGATACCCACTCGACCACCACCAGTAAATAGGTAACCCAGAAGGTAACCCAGACACCTACATCGAGTGCGTTCAGGTTTTGCAGCCCTCACCCTAAAGCCCTCTCCCACTTTGGGCTACCGCTTATACACATATCATTTTTGTGCGTGAGGGCTCGAAATATCCCCCTAAATTCTCCTTGAAAAAGGGGGACTTTGAATCCGGTTCCCCCATTTTAAGGGGGCTAGGGGAATCACATCTCGGCTAGGTCAACGTTTTGATCGGGGAGATAAATTTGAGGACTTATGTATAAGCAGTAGCCCACTTTGGGAGAGGGAGTCCAACTCGACTCCCTCCCGTTCTCCCGTGTGAACAGACCGACCTCTATCTAAATCAAGCCATTAGTTTGGACAAGTTGGCTAGATCAAAGAGGAACCCTCTGGCGTCTAGCCACCATACTAGCCACCATAAAATTATTGAACCTCAACTCATAAAAACAGTATGACGACAGAAGTCCAACCCAGGAGATTCGGTTCAACGATTCCACCTCGACCTACTACTGAAAAGTTTGTCGATCAAGGGTTTTTATGGCTCACTCGAATTTTAGCCCTGGCTGTTGCTGGTGTTTTACTTTTTATCACCGTTGAAGTCGGTTTACAGGCCGTGCCAGCGATTCGAGAATATGGGCTGGGGTTTGTGACAACGAGTGCCTGGAACCCCGTTGAGGACACCTACGGTATCCTCCCGATGATCTACGGAACGCTGGCAAGTTCGGCGATCGGTCTGATTTTTGCGATTCCCTTAGGGGTCGGAACGGCAATTTTTTTGAGTGAAGATTTTTTGCCATTAGCCATCCGAACGCCGTTAATTTTCATGGTCGAGTTGCTGGCTGCCATTCCCAGTATTGTGTATGGTCTTTGGGGCATCTATGTGCTGACTCCTCTACTACAAGCCCCTGCGGCGTGGCTGCATGATCAGTTGGGGTGGGTGGTGCTTTTTAGCACTCCTTATCAGGGTCGGGGGATGCTCCCAGCAGGATTAATCTTGACCATCATGGTATTGCCCATCATTACGGCCATATCCCGTGGTTCCCTGGCATCGCTGCCGCCTGAGTTACGGCAAGCGTCTCTGGGATTGGGTGCAACGCGGTGGGGAACTATCTTCCGGGTGCTGATTCCAGCCGCCTTCTCAGGCATTGTGGGTGGAATCATGCTGGGGCTGGGGAGAGCAATGGGGGAAACGATGGCAGTTACGCTGCTCATTGGTAATTCTAATAACCTCAATTTTTCACTGCTTGCGCCTGCAAATACGATTGCATCTTTGCTAGCCAACCAGTTTTCAGAAGCCTCTGGTTTGCAAATGGCTAGTCTGATGTATGCTGGGCTGATTTTGTTTTTCTTAACGCTGGTTGTCAATGTCTTGGCAGAGTTAATTGTTCGTCAGGTCAAGAAGTTTTAGTCCTGCGATTTTAGCCCTGTAAAACGTCCTATGAAACGCCCTGTGAAACGGTGACCTATCGAGTTGTGCCCTATGTCAACAAAGCCGAATCGATATCCTTTTGACTCCCCAAACGAAGATCTAACCTATTCTTACAGCAGTAGGCGATCGCTTTTTGGAATTGCCATGACTACTCTGGCAGCCACCTGTTTGATCCTTAGCGTTCTACCTTTGTTTGTCGTCATCATCTACGTCATTACCCAAGGAATCAATCGCCTGAGCCTGGATTTGTTTACTTCCCTCCCTCCGGCTGCTGGTTTGTCAGGCGGTGGGGTAGGCAATGCAATTCTCGGAACCTTGATGGTTGTTGGCATTGGTGCGCTGATTAGCGTTCCCTTCGGCATTCTCGCGGCGGTCTATTTATCTGAGTTCAGCTCTGGGAGAATTGTCCGCTGGGTTCGCTTTGCAACAAACGTCTTGAGCGGGGTTCCTTCCATCATTGCCGGGATTTTTGCCTACGGAATTATTGTCTTGACCACAAAGTCCTTCTCCGCTGTTGCTGGGGGTGTGGCGCTTGCCGTCTTGATGTTACCCATCATCGTGCGGACAACAGATGAAGCACTCCAAATTGTCCCTCAAGACGTACGCTGGGCATCGATGGGTGTGGGAGCTTCTCAGTATCATACGGTTTTACGAGTAGTCTTACCCGCCGCATTGCCTGCTATTGTGACAGGCGTTACGTTGGCGGTTGCCCGTGCATCGGGGGAAACGGCTCCGCTCATCTTCACGGCGCTCTTTAGCTACTTCTGGCCATCAGGAATCTGGTCTCCAACGCCTACCTTAGCTGTATTAATTTATAACTTTGCCCGTTCCCCCTTTCAAGATCAGCAAGAACTGGCTTGGGCTGCTTCTTTAATCCTGGTGTCGTTGGTGCTTGTGACCAGTATTCTTGCCCGCTGGGTAACCCGTAAAAGCGTTTATTGAGCAGAGCAAGCACTTAAGAAATAACTGACTCAGATCGCAGCGAATTTAACCGTGAATGTGACCAAAACTGGAGCAATCTGATGCCAACTACTGAAGATCATGATCAGGCGATCGCACCTCTACAACGAAAGAAGGGACTCAAGCCGACTGAGCGCAGACAACGCCAACAACCCGATGAACACCCCGATAAACACCCGCAACATGACCAGGAAGATTTTGCGGATGAGATTGTTTTGCGAACTGAAAATCTAACTGCATATTACGGCAAGTTTAAAGCGGTCGAGGGAGTCACAATGGCACTCCCAAAAAACCAGATTACGGCTCTTATTGGGCCTTCTGGTTGTGGTAAAAGTACCATTATTCGCTGCTTTAACCGTCTTAATGATTTGATCGAAGGGTTTCACATTGAAGGCAAAGTATATTATTACGACCAAGATCTCTATGCCAAAAACATCGATCCGGTTGCAGTTCGGCGGCGCATTGGCATCGTCTTCCAAAATCCTAATCCCTTCCCAAAATCCATCTATGACAATATTGCTTATGGAGCGCGGGTGAACGGAATTAAACGGGATATGGATGAGTTAGTTGAAACATCATTGCGGCGAGCGGCGTTATGGGATGAAGTCAAAGACAAACTGAAAACAAATGGTCTTGCCTTATCGGGAGGGCAACAGCAGCGATTGTGTATTGCCCGTGCCATTTCTATCAATCCTGATGTTGTGTTGATGGATGAACCTTGCGCCTCTCTCGACCCAATTTCAACTCTTAAAGTAGAAGAGTTAATGCATGAGCTGAAGAAAGATTATAGTATTGTCATCGTCACCCACAATATGCAGCAAGCCACACGAGTAGCGGATGCAACTGCTTTCTTCAATGCCAGAGAAACAGATCAGGGTGGAAAACAGGGTTATTTAGTAGAATTCGGTTCAACGGAGCAAATTTTCAATAAACCTGAAGAAAAGGCAACAAAAGAATATGTCACTGGAAAGTTTGGATAACGACTAATGAGTTCTTTCAGAAAAGATACCAGACCTTGTTGGAGGTTTGGAAAGAGGGCACGAAAATAAATATTGCAACTCTAGCCATGATAGATCAAATCTGAGAACATAAATCCATCATGAGATTCAACTAAATCCAGGATTTGCAGACGACTAAATCCCTGTATTACTATTAAAAACACAAGAAATTTCAGCTGCTAAAAGCGAATAAAGGAGAGGCGATCGCGCTCCAGATAAAAAGCCGCGTTCCCAGCAAATGACTTGCTCGGCTTGACATGGAATCCAACGATTCGATTTGATTTCGCCGTGCATCTTTAAGCGAACCGCAGAAGCGAGCTGTGTTCCAGGTGCGATTCTCCGCAGAAGAGGCTCTGCATCGCATGGTCGAGATAGCGTCTTGCCGCATCTGGCAGATGAGCAACGTTATCTGAGCTAAAGGTTTACTCCTGAGGTGTTGCCGACTGCCAGAGCGCATTGAGGGAGCGTTTTTTCGCCATCATCACCTTCGATATTGTGTCCCGTTTGCTGAGTCCCTACCTCTGCCTGATCGACCCCCCACCCTCCACCGATTCTTGCACGTGAGGCGAGCCAATATATTCAACTGACCCCACTCCTGATGCAGTAGCGTTGAGTTGCTCGCTCACATTCACAACAACATGTCCCACGCCGCTGCTATGCACCGTGGCCTGTTGAGTAATCAGCGCTTCACCATTAAAACTGCCCACGCCAGAAACGGTAAGTTCTAGCACATCGACATTTCCAGCGATGGTCACACTGCCCACGCCATCGAGAACAATGGATAACGTTTCGCCCTGGATGTCCTTGATATCAGCGCTGCCAACGCCGCCAATCGTCAGACTGTCTAGGTGCTGAACCTCCACGACATACTCAATCGGTTGGGTGGGGTTAAAGCTGGCATCGTCTACGATGCCGAGATACAAAACGTGGTTGTCTACATCACTCTCCAAGAGGGGCAAAATATTGTCATCAGCGGTGATCGTGAGAGACTCTTGATCGGTCTGCTGCACCATCACCTTGCCGACGGATTGACTAGACAGTGAGGAGAAGTCGCTCACGTCCCGAGCTTCGGTCTTGATGATGCCAGAGCCTCTCATGCTGCCTAGCGAAAGAGTGCAGCCGATCAATAAGCTCAAGGCTGTCAAACCCACACCTAAACCCAATCGCTTCGATCGCATGATTTCGCCTCTCTTTTTAGCTGGCGCTCTTGCCGCACCGTTTGCCGAATTTCACCGATTTTTGCCGCCACATTCTCGCCCAAACGTCCGGTCAGTACACTTGCAGATTCTGGCTCCCGGTGTTTGGCGACTAACCCGCTCATCGTTCAGTAGCGAACAATCGCGAAGCCTCAAGTCGCGTTTAGAGAACGCTTGTGTTGCGATCGCGACGCGTTCAAAAGCTTATAAGCGAACAGTTTCACGCGGTCATTCACGAGAAACCACACCAGCGCATAGCCCCAAACGAGCAGTGCCCAACCCCAGCCCAGGGGTGTCATAAATACCCCATAGACGGCGATCAGCGTGGCGAGAATTTGGGTGCCGAGAACGGCAATCCAGAGAATTTTTGCGGGGTGAATCGACCAGAAGGGGCCTTGGGTGCGGGTCAAAAAGATCGTTAGATGTCCGGCGACAGACAGCTTTAAATACATCAGAGTTTGGAGGTGAGCGCGATCGAGGTGAAAGACCCGCTCGCCTAGATAAAACAAGCCAAACGCCGAGATGACGCCCATGACACCCAGCACGGTAGAGATGCCCAGCACCAGGCGCATATTCCATGCCTCGGGCTGATTTCGGTAATGCACATGGTCATAGGCAATGGACAGGATTGCCCCGTCGTTGAGCAACGCCAGCATCACAATCATGACGGCGGTGACTGGGTAAAAGTTAAACACTAAGATAGCCAGCGTCATAAACAACAGCACGCGCAGGGTCTCGGCGATGCGGTAGATCGCGTAGCTGTTCATGCGTTGAAAAATGCGGCGGCTCTCCTTAATCGCGTCGATGATTACCGATAGCCCCGGTGTCATCAACACAATGTCTGCTGCTGACCGCGCCGCATCGGTCGCGTCTGCAACGGCAATGCCACAGTCGGCTTGCTTTAGCGCTGGCGCATCATTCACGCCATCGCCCGTCATGCCAACGATGTGGCCGTGCTTTTGCAGCACATCGACAATGTGGAACTTGTGTTCGGGGAACACCTGGGCAAACCCGTCCGCCTGCCCGATCGCCTTTGCTGCCGCTGCTGTCTCCTGCTGTTTGACATCTCCCAGGCTGCTGGCATCGAGGATGTCTGCGCCCATGCCCAGTTTTGTGGCGGTTTCTTGGGCGATCGCCAGAGCATCTCCCGTCACCATCATGATTGTCACGCCCATCTTGCCTGCGGTGGCGATGGTTGACTTGGCATCGTCTCGGGGTGGATCAAACAATGGCAAGACCCCCACAAACTGCCAGGGGCGATCGCCCTCAGCACGCGCCACGCCCAATGAGCGAAAGCCGCGTGCCGCGAAGTCGTTGACGGCCTTTTCGACTGTCTTTTGATCAGAGGCTTGCTCCTGCCCAGCCTGGTCAGTCAAGGCCAAAATCACCTGTGGCGCACCCTTCGTCACCTTGAAAGCTTTGCCGTCTGTGCCCCTCACCGTCGCTTCTGTACGTTTATGTACCGGGTCAGGCGGTAGGGTTGATTCTTTAGCAGAAGGAATACAAACTAGAAGCGTTGTGAGTCGGTGAGTGTCATGGGAGTAGACGCCCTCATTGAACAGTTGAAAACGATTCCAGACTGGAGACGCGG
>JBARXP010000417.1:0-1831 GCA_049647405.1 Elainellaceae cyanobacterium
GTGTGGACGTTGCTATCGTTTTCAACAACGCACATTATCCGGGCATGCGCGTCGAGACACTGACGCAACTTGAAATGTTTCCGGTCTGTGCCCCCGGTGTGGCTTCGGCAGAACGCCTGATGGTTCCGGACGACCTGCGACATGTGACGCTGATCCACGAAGATCAGGGCGACATCTGGGCCAGATGGTTCGCTGCCGTCGGTGCAGATCAAATGGCACCAAGACGCAACATTTTTGCATCAGGAACCCATGCCGCGCTGGCGCTTGCCGTCGCCGGAACGGGCTACGCAATCGACGATGGGATCATGGGGGCAAAATCCCTGGCCGAGGGTACGCTTGTCAGACCGTTCGGGAGCCGGTCTTTCTCCTTCGGAGAATATTCCATCGTGACGCCACCGATCGAGCGCATAACGCCCGCAGCATTGGCCTTCACAGACTGGATGCGACGCGAAATAGCAGACACTAAACGCGCGCGTTTACCCTGATCGTATGGACGAGGTCGGTTAAGAGGCAAAGCGTCGAACGCGACGTCGGAGTGACCTTCATTCAGTCACAGTTAAATCATTTTTTTGCAGGAATTTGCAGTCAGCTACTGCCTGGACGATAGCGACGGTTTTTCTGGTTCACTGTTAATGTCGCGGTGACGTAAAACAAACGCAAAATCCCGGCTGACGAAGCCGGGATTTAAGCGTTTGATTTAGCGCTGTAAGTTGGTTGCGGGAGGACGCAACCAGCGTTGTCGAACTCAGATCACTTGCCAGGTTTGAAAGGCACGAACGGCCCATTCCTGCTGTTGGCTAATGGGGCAAGATGCTGCGTTTGCATCCCGCATTGAGGACATTGGCGCAAGATGCTCCATTTCGCATTTCGTGAGTGTTCAAGAAATTTCCGGGCCTTTCTTCTCTAACGCTTCTTGGAAATCTGGTGCATCGTAAAGAACAACGTGGTCTACACCCTTGACGTATTCGGCGATCTCATCCGTTAGGATTTTACCACCATAAATAGGATCACCGTTGATGAGCTCATCAACCATCATCTTTCGTAATTGGTAGATCGGCCCATTTTTGGGCAATGCTGCGACATCACGGATGTAGCTTTCGAGAAGGCCGGTGACGAAGCCATCAGTCAACCGTTCGCTCTTAATGATGTACCGCATAGCATTCAGGCAATCTTTCGCAGCCCAATACGGGATGCTGAGACCATCAACTCCCTGAAGGTTCTTCGGGCGCATGTGCGAACTGTCATCAGGCAAATGACCGACAAGGCGTATCCACTTCCGAAGGCAGTGGATTGCTTCATAGATTAGCCGATTGCCCAAGGTTGGAAACTCAGCCGCAAGGTCCACGCGGTCATCTGTCACGTCGTGAATTGCCTCCAACTCCCGAACGATCACCGACATGTACATTAGCCACATATGGTCGGGGACGTCTTGCCGAGCCGCCGATGTCACCATGATGTCAAAGAAGTGGATGGTGTTGTAGGTCGGGTCATTCCACAACTCTTCGTCATCGGGGCAAGGACCGTTGAGCAGTTTCGCGTATCTCAGATCAGTGCGGATCAGGCGCGTCGTCTCATCTCCCACAGGCTTCCATAACCCATACTTAGCTCCGACCTTTGCATCACCAAAAAAACCTGTGAGGAGAACGCTCTTTGGGTCAATTACAAAACCAAACGGCTGGGCGCAGTTTTGGGTCGCTTTCAGTTCCTTGTAGAAATGGCTGGCCTTGTCGTTGAGCGCGTCTTTAAAGAACCGGGTTCGAAATTCATCATGCTCCCATCCCATACGGTCCATCAACTCCATCGCAAAGTCGGGCTTCAAGCGCACCAGAAG
>JBARXP010000418.1:0-3971 GCA_049647405.1 Elainellaceae cyanobacterium
GGTCGCTACCGACGCTTGAGCAAAGATTACGAATATTTACCCACGACTAGTGAGATGATGTTGTACGCAGCCATGGTCAATCTCATGATTAGGAGGCTGGCCTAAGACTTCTCAAACACCTTCTAAGGATGAGGCTTCACGGGAGCGATCGCCAATCTCTTGAGCGATGGTGAGGGCTTGCTGGTTGAGTTCGAGGGCGCGATCATACTGTCCTAGTTGACTGTAGGTTGAGCCGAGTTGCTGGAGGGCGTAGGCTTCCTCATCTTTGTCACCGATGTCTTGGTTGATAGCAAGAGCTTGTTGTTTAGCATTGATGGCTTCTGCGTAGTTGCCGCGAGTTAGTTGAATTCTTCCAATTAATACCAACAGACTTGCTTCACTAGCTTTTACACCTGTTTCTTGAAACAGTGTCAAGGATTGTTGAGCATAATCAAAGGCTTGATCATATTGACCTTGATCAAGCTTGACTAAACTGAAACCGGAGAGAGCAGCTGCCTGATCTATCTTTTGGCCTAACTGTTGACCCAGTTCGAGTCCCTTTTGAAAAAACTCTGTCGCTTTTTCATATTCACCTTGCTCGTAGTATGTTCTCCCAATATTACTTAGGATGTAAACTTCGTCAGGTAATAGACGAGTTTCTCGTGCTGTGGTCAAAGCCTGTTGAAGTTGCTCTAATGCCGCTGGATAATTTCCTTGTTCATGGAATGTAGCGCCAAGATTATTTTGAAGTAAAAGAATGCTGGACTGATGATTGATGTCTACTGCAATATCTAATGCCTGTAGATACTCTTCTATTGCGATTGAATAGTCGCCGCGATCGGCATAGGTCGCTGCAATTCCATTGAGGGCATCAACTTCTTGAACCCGATCGAGGCTATGGGTTCTGACAATATCTAGTGAACGTCTGTATAAGTCAATTGCTTCATCGTAGCGCCCTTGTTCAGCATAGCCTGCGGCTTGACTAGATAAGACTTTTTGCTCTGTGTCCCAAGTACTACCAATACACCGTTGTCGATTTCTCTCAAGTCGCTCTATATCACCTCGCTCATCAACTCCAGAAAGTTCTGGCGGCAGCTCTATATCTAGAGATTCAATGGGTGACAATATCGAACATTCTGGGGCTAAAGATTCCAGTTCAGCAACACTTGCTGTTTCCAGTTTCTGACGAGTCGCCCTTGCCATTTCAAGCACCTGATCATAATTTTCTAACGCTTTCTCACGATCGCCTTGAGTTGCATGCAGCACACCTAAACTTAATAAAATTCCTCTCTGCCTTTCTATAACTCCAGTTTCTATTGTTAGTAGCCAAGCTTGTTCATAGTTTGCGATCGCTTCTGAATATTGACCCAAGTCTTGTTGAATTGATGCAATTGTTGTAAGAGCTGAAAATTCTTCTTCTCGATTTTCTAGTTGACGCGCTAAGTCAAGCCTACGCTGACTCACTTCTAGCGCTTCTTGATAACGACTTAGGTGATCATAATCAACATATAGTGCTCCCAGGCTAGAAAGAATAAATACAGGGTTTTCTATTTGCTCATCAATGTCCAATATTTTTAGAGAAATTTCCAAGGCTGATTCATAATCATCCTGTTTAGTGTAGACCTCACGGATAGCCGCATAGGCATTAGAGATTGATTGAAGGGTGCTGTCAACAATATCAATACCGTTTTCAGCGTAAATATTGGACTCAAAATCAGAGAGTTCTGGGGAATCAACAAAGGACTGAGCGACTTCCAGCCGTTCCTGAGCATAAAAAAGACTTTTCTCCCGAGCTGCAAGGGCTTGCTCATAGTCTTCTGCTTCAAGATACTGTTCACCCAAATCATCATAATGATGGGTCAGGCCCATCAAAGCAGTCAACTCAGAGCTACGACTAGGAAGCTGCCGCGCAAGCTCAATTGTCCGTTCATCTACAGCTATTCCCTCCTGATACCGACCCAATTCACCATAAGCACTACTGAGACTTTGCTGAACATTGATGATGCCTAAAAGTGCTTTCTTTTCCTGTTGGAACTCGGATTCGCCGGTAACTTCAATGATCTCATCACGTTTCCGTAGCTGCTCGCTTTCACGGTGGAATGGCAATGCAGTTTCATAGGCTGTTAGTGCCTGTTCCAGGACATCCACCTGCTGTTCAAATTCTCCTTCATTGTTCAGTCTGAGGGAACGAACCCGATAAAGTGCTAAGCCAACCATGTTGTAGCTCGATGCCACATCATTTACAGCGTTGAATAAATCACGTATGTAGATATCATTGAAATTTTCAGTATCTCTCATCAAAGTGAGTGATTCTTGAGCCGCTTCCACAGCCTTTTCGGCAGCAGCAATACTTTCTGCTTCTAGAGATTCAGCCTGTCGATAATCTTGTTCGGCAATTAAGTCTATGGCTTGTTCCTGCTGACTGTTGCTAATCCCTTGATAGGCAGTAGCCAATGTTCCCAAAGCGAGTGGAAAGGCGAGTGTCAGATTAGAGATAAATGATTCATCATTAACTGCTTCTGCTCTGGCCTTTCCTTGTCTGGCAAGCTGCACCGCTTGCTCCGCCGACATCACCCCTTGTTGGGCTGATTCTAAGGCTTGTTGCCACTCCGCAGCACTACGCAGTGCCAACACTTCCCCATTTTTATCTCTAGCAATGCCGTTATATATTGTGGACATCACAAGGTAGCTAATCAATTCATATTCACTATTGCCCAATTCTTGCGCCAGTTCTAAGACCGCTTGATACGCTTCCAATGCATCAAGATCCTGATCTCGATCCTGGTAGAAATCAGCAATATCGAACAGAGTTTTCAGTTCAGCGGGGCGATCGCCCTCTTCTCTCGCTTCCGCCAACGCCTGCTGAAACCCCTCCAACTCCGATGAGTCTACCTGCTGCACAACCAGCGTATAGTTGCCCGTCGCTCCCGCCTCATAGGAATTAGCCAGCACCGTATAGGTTCCCGTTGCGGGTAGCTCCACCTGAATCTGAGCATTTGTGCCCTCGCCGCCGTCATCATCCTGGGCGATCGCATTCCCCTCCGCATCTAGCAGTAGCAAATAGGTATCAAACGCCTCGCTCTCAAGAGAGATGGCGATCGCCTGACCCGCCTCTCCCTCAAACGTATGGCGATCGACAAAGCTGCCATCTTCCGACATCGTTTCATCGTCAGATGCCAACGCTCCTTCGACCTGGAGCAGTGATGATGGAGAAGACTGTGCGATCGCACGTTGGCTTGCCGCATCGCCTCTCATCACGACATCGACAACCAGCAGCGTTATGGCTAAACCCAGACAGGAAATAAGGGGGCGCATCAGATTTACTCCAGAGAAAGGAAACACTCAGGAGTATATAGTCCTCAGCAGTAGAGAGGGTATGCAGGATTTTAGATTTTGGACTGAGGTTAGAAGAAGAAAGGCGATCGGGATAGGGGGTGTGGCGATCGCTCCATCGAAGTATTTTGGATGAGACGTTTGGATCGATGCGGGGGCAAGAAGGGCGATCGCCAATTCACCTCTAAGCAAGAAATCGACGAAGTTGTGCGGCGGCAGACAACCTTGAACTCTCACCAACAACCTCATATTCCGCCGCACCAACGCAGTGCCAGCCTGGGGTTACGGCTTCAGGGCAAACGCATAAAAATAGGTCGTAGGCTAAGGGCAGTCCCCTAGTTGCAGAGGAAACGGCCATGAACCTGCCCAACGAGGCCAGCATTCTGACTCACTTTGCCAGCTTAGAAGACCCCCGAGACGAACGGGGCAAAGCGCATCTGTTACTCGATATCATCAGCATTGCCATTTGTGCAGTGATTTGCGGGGCGGAGAGTTGGACAGACATTGAGGAATATGGACGGGCTAAAGTCGGCTGGCTGAAAACGTTTCTGGCCTTGCCCAATGGCATTCCCTCCCACGATACTGTTGCCCGTGTGTTTGCCCGCCTTGAGCCAGAGCAGATGCAGCAGTGCTTCCTCAACTGGATTGCGGCCATTAGT
>JBARXP010000419.1:0-13037 GCA_049647405.1 Elainellaceae cyanobacterium
TTGCCGGGTTTTACCCGAGTCATGGTGCGGACAACCAGATTAGTGACATCAAAGTTTTCGAGCCCTTCAATCTGAGTGGGTTCTAGAACATCTGAGCATTCGGTCTGAAGCTGCTGCCCAACCGCATCAATCAAGTCATAGACCTGCTCCAGGCTTAATGCTTCTGGAACGGGCACGTCTACCTTGGCATAGGCAAACTGCTTAGAATAATTGACAATCGAGCCAATTTCACCGTTGCGGATAATTTGTAGCTGCCCTTCTGGGTGACGAATATGGGTCGTTCGTAGCTCGATCGCTTCGACCTCTCCCTCTACAACTCGCTCCTCTTCTTTGCCGGCTTCAATGTAGTCTCCCACTAAATAATAATTTTCAAACAGGATAAAGAACCCGCAGACAATATCATTAATTAAGTTCTGTGCTCCAAAGCCCACGGCCAGACCAACAATACCCGCGCCAGCTAAAATTGGAGCCGGGTTAATACCAATTAAGTTGAGAATAACAATTCCCCCGGTGAAGTAGGTGATGTATTTCAACACGCTTTTGAATAGGGGAATAACCGTAAGTCGCCGCTGTCGCTGTAGGTCGGTAAGGTGATCTGTTTTTAAGACTAAATCTTCTAGGATGATGTTGGTGATTTCAATGAAGACACCGCATAGAAAATAAAGCCCAATGATTGCAATAATTTCATCGGCATAGCCAGTGATCCAGGCGATAGAATCAATATCTTGAATGACCAGGGTTGCGATCGCAACATACAGAATATACTCCAACGCTTTCTTTAAAGCCGGAGCCAGGTGTCGAAATCTCTGATAATGGCGCAGCAAATTTTCGGAACTAGAGTACCGCGAGCTGAGAGCATCTAATGTGTCAATAAGAACCGTCAAAACTTTAATAATCAATCGTCCAATGGATATAGCTAGATAAGCTTTGAGGGCTATCCGCAAATATTTCGTGATGATGGTTGGCACTTGAAAGAACTCGCCACAGAAAATTAAAGCTAATAACCAGGCTCCGTTAGATAAAACTTTCTTGAGTGTTTTGAAAAAGAGGCCAACACTTTCGTCATTGGCGGTAATCTGGTCTGAATCTTGGGCTAAGGTACAGGCTCGATCTAGTAATTTTGCCAGATAGGGCTGACCAAAATTGACTAGCAACAGCAAGCTGACAGACTTGAAGATGGCGATCGCCATCTGGCTCCAAAAACGTTGAGGGATACCTCCCAGCAGACTCAGATAAAAAGCCGAAATGCCCTTACCCTGGTAGATTAAAGTCCCATTGATGCCAGCCACAGCTAGACATAGAACGACACAGGTAACCAGCAGCATTACGCTAATGTTTTGCCGTGCGATCGCTATTTTATGGGAGTGTTTTTGAAATCCTGTGGCGGAGAGCGCCTTAAGGCCAAAAATGAGCAGTCGGTGCAGCACAGTAAAGCTAACAACCAGCCCCATAATTCCAGCAATGGTGATGACAATATCCACTCGTTATTTGCTGCCTTGCGATATAGGTGGTTAATAGAAGTTGATTTTAAGGCGATCGCAGCTAAAGCCAGCGAAGCGCAGAAGTAATGCTATCAAGTTGTCGGGAATAAATTGTTTATTGTGCAGAAAGCTTTTTGTGATATAAGTTGACATTAATTATGCAGCATCATTTTCAGACTAAGTTCCACTGCTTTAGAGGCTTAGGTAGATCCAGCGGCTCTCGCTCGCATAGAAAACTTTACAAGGCTCTAAGCAATTGACCTGGCTTTTGAACCAAGAGGCTCTAACAGATACCATATTTCTATTTATCAGGCAAGATGCCCTCTGCTTTTAGTCGTTATCGTGGCGGATTCTAAAAGAAACATGAAGTCTTTTAGATAGCATGAGGAAATCAGTGTATACAATGTCTTATGAAATTCATTATTCACATAAAATTATTTAGTTAAAAATTCAGGAGCTAAGATTAGTGGCTAGAGATGATTCTCTGGTCTTGTTTTTTCTGTTCCCTACTAGGGCTTATGGATAGTCGGTATGAAGGCTTGAAAGAAGTAGTTCTGCGTTATTGGCCAGAACATGTAGGCCAATCTGAAAAGGCAGAGTTAACTGGCTTAAGAAAAACTTTGCCAGGTATTGCTAATATTTGGCCGAGATAATCTTATTCGCCTAAAAATACGGAACTTGTAGATAATTTTGCCCTGTTTGAACTACGAATTGAGCAAGAATTTTTGACATTGGCATTCATTTTGGTTGGTCTAGCAGCGTATTAGTGCTGCTTTATTCTGCATTCTTTACACTGCATCTACTGTGCCTGAAGCCCAAGGTTACCGAATCACCGATCCCCCGTCTCAGCCTCTGCCGCTCCATGAACTGTTGTCTCGGCTATTGCAGTCAGAGACGGTCGATAGACGCTATCCATTGCCCGTGATGGGAACGTTACAGGGTTTAAATCAGGCGCTGCAACGGCGATCGCTGCTCGACTTCATTAACGCCGGTCTGCGCGGCATTGGGCAGGTGGCCTTTGCCAACAACCCGGTCAGTGGGCTGCTGATTGTACTGGCCGTTGGGCTGCAATCGCCCTGGCTAGGGCTGACCCTGGTGGTGGGCAGCGGGGTTGCGACCTTGACCGCCTACTGGCTGAAGCTCGATCGTCCCAGCATTCGCAACGGGATTTTTGGCTTTAATGGTGCTCTGGTGGGGCTGGCCCTGGGCACCTTTGGCACCTGGGGCAATGGCGGCGGTAACCCGATCTGGCTCGGAGCGATCGCCCTGGGAGCCGCCCTCACCACGGTATTGATGCAGAAACTCGGCCTGTGGATGGCCGTTCACTGGAAGATCCCAGCGATGGGCATCCCGTTTCATCTTGTTGCCTATGGCTTTCTGGCGATCGCCCTCTACGTGCCCCAGCCCTTCTTCCAGTTGGGATCGCCCCCTCCGTTTGCCAATCCGGCAGAGGCACTGGAAGGAATGCGGCTGCTGGCGGCAGTCGTCACTGGCCTGGGGCAGATCTTCTTTGCTGGTGGGTTTATTTCGGCGGGGTTGGTGGTGATTGCCCTGGCCCTGTGTAGCCCCATGGGGGCAATGTTAGGGGTGCTGGGCTGCGCTATTGGGCTGGGCACTGGGCTGGCGCTGGGTATCGATTTAAATGGCCTCTACGCCGGGTTTTGGGGCTACAACTCGGCGCTGACAGCGATCGCCGTGAGGGGCATTTTCTATGCCCCTAATCTGCGCAGCATTGGGGTGGCCAGTGCTGGTGCCTTCGTGACGGCTCTGGTTGGGTGGCTGTTGGGCTGGGCGATCGCCCCCCTGGGGCTGCCAATTTTGGCGATCCCGTTTCACTTGGGCACCTATGCCTGTTTCTTAGTGCTGCGGCGATCGCTGTCGTCGCTAGTCCCCGTAGCGCCCTATTCCATTGCCAGCCCCGATGAGCACCGCTACCGCTACCTCACGGCCAGTCAGGTGATCTCCACCTTTCGCCAGCAGCTCCGGGACGCTATGGCGGGGCGGCATCACCAGGTCTTGTTTGACCAGGCCCCGCCAGAGATCAAGGGAGACCTGCGCTATATCTTTGATGCCATCGATCGCGATCGCAGCGGCAAGCTCTCCCTGGCCGAACTCAGCCACCACTTCGCCCAAACCGGACACCCCCTCAAGCCAGATGAACTCAACCTGGTCTTTTCCAGCATTGATGCTGACCACAGCGGCGAAATTGAGTTTGCCGAATTTGGCGAACTGCTGCTGCGCCACCGACGGCTGATCTCGCGCCTGGACGAGTTCTATACCTATTTTTTGCCCATCGACGCCAATGGCGATGGGGTGCTAACGCCCCAGGAAATGAATGTGGTACTCGCCAGCGTCGATGAACCACCGCTAACTGAAGCTGAAATTAGCTTTCTGCGCCAGCGCATCGGTGGCAAAGACTTTACCTGGGAACGGTTTCTGGAATTGGTGTTGGTGATTTAAGCCAGTCAGCCAAACAGTTTGAAACAAAATTTTATTGAGGGTGCTATGACCATAACCGCGACAGCTCAACGCCTCTACCTGCCCCGACCCCGAGAGGCTGTCGGCACCTATCTCCGCATGGTGTCGATTAACGATGTTTATGACATCGAGAGCTATCCCTATGTGGAAACGGTGATCCAGAACCTGAAGCAGACCGCCGAAGATGCGGTGGTGGTGGCCTCCCTCAGCGGGGACTTTCTCTCTCCCTGCATGATTACGTCGCTGGACGGCGGCAAAGCCATGCTGGATGTGCTGAAGGTGGTCAATATCGACTACCTCTGCCTGGGCAACCACGAGTTTGATATTAACTTGGATGTATTGTGTGAGCGCTTCAAGACCTACACCGGCAAATGCTTAAACAGCAACATTTTGGATTTGCCGATGGTTGATGCCAGCGGTCAACGGTTGTCGAAGTATGAGGTGATTGCTGTGGGCGATCGCCGGGTAGCCTTCGCCGGGTTCTGCACCGACAACAAGGATATTTTTAGAGCGGGTACCAACTTAACCATTCAGCCCATCTTCAAGGCCCTTCAAGAGACCTGGTCTAAATGCGCTGGCGAGGCCGAACTGATCATTCCCCTCACCCATCAAACCATTGGGGACGATCGCGATCTGGTGACCAAAATCGAGGCGGATAGCCAGCTCAGCGGCCATGTCCCAGTGATCTTGGGAGGCCATGAGCACGAAATTTTTATTGAGAAAATTGGCCAAAGCCTGATTGTCAAAGCCGGAGCCGATGCCGCCAACGTAGTGGTGGTCGATGTCTGGTGGGACGAAGTCGGAAAACGGCACAGCGCAGTTCATTTGCTGCCCGCTAGCCACTTCGATGCCGACCCCAATGCGCAAATGTTTGTCGAACTGACGCAGCACTTCTTAGGTTCGCTCAAGGAGGTAGAAATCTTTGCGGTGAAAGAGGCGATGTCCTCAAAACGCACCCGCTTTCAGCCTGAAAAAGTGGCCTCTATCCTCTGCTCATACATCAAAAAAAGCCTGCAAGGGGTTGACCTGGTGATGCTTCAGGGCGGTTGTGTACGTGGCATGCAAGACTATGCAGCGGGCACCCCCTTCACCTACGGCGACCTGCTTGAAGAGCTGCCCTTTCAAACCGAAATCGCCGTCATCCACGTGCCGGGGTATGTGTTGCAGGAGGCGATCGCCCTTACCCGCAGTACCCCCGATCAGGAAGTGCCTAGCTATTTGCATACCGATTTAGGCGTCGAGATTGAACCCTATCCCAGCCACAACATTCTTCGCATTAACAACGTCCCGTTCGACCCTTACAAACTCTATTGCCTGGGCATTTATCAATTCCTGCTGGCGGGCATGAATGAGATCAAGCCGCTGATGGAGTACATCCGAGCCCATGGCGGCGCACCCTCCCTAGAGCAATGCCTCCCCGCCAAAAATCTAATCATGGAAAGCTGCATGAAAGACGCATGGCGAATGCTGGTTGACTTTAGCCAGTGGGATGCCGACAGCGATGGCGAGATTTCTAAAGACGAGTTAGAGCAAGCAGTGAAACAGGCCTTCGTCGATCTCGATCGCAATCAAGACGGGCAAGTTTCCCCAGCAGAGCTACAGGCCGCTTTGACCGAACGCACGGGGCGCAACCAAAAAGGTTTGATTGGCCTGATGTTTGAAACGCTGGATGCCGACAAAGACGGCATGGTGTCGATGGAAGAACTGGCATCTCTGGCGATGTGACGATGCACCAGGGGAGGGCACACAGCCGTGCGCCCCTACGAAAACCCTGGATGACAATGGCTTTTCTTGTGACTGATTCTCTACCCATCTACCATCTATGACCAACCCTCCACCTCGACCCATGATCATTGACACCGATGGCGGTGTGGATGACGCCCTAGCGATCATTATGGCGCTCAATTCTGACCATATTGACCTCAAAGCCATTACAGTCCTGGCGGGCAACATCGATGTTCACCAGGCCGCGAAGAATGTGCTGCGAGTGATCGATATTGTCGGCCCTGAGCACAGTCCCCTGGTCGCGAAAGGCTGCACCAAGCCCCTAGTGAACCCGCCTTTCAACGCGGCAGGCATTCATGGGGCCGATGGGTTAGGCGAGCTGCACCAGTTCAAACAGGCTGACGGCAGCCCCCGCTATCCCGATCTGACGGTAGAACCCTCCTCAGAAGACGCGATCGAGGTATTGCTGAAGGCCGCCCAGGAGTACGGCAGCGATCTCACCATTGTGGCATTGGGGCCACTAACGAATTTAGCGACGGCGTTAGAGCGCGATGCCGCTACTCTGCAAAAGGTCGGTCGCATTGTGATCATGGGCGGGGCGGTGAAGGTGCCGGGGAATATTTCTGCTGCTGCGGAGTTCAACTTTTTTGTCGATCCCCATGCGGCTCAGGTGGTGATGGAGTCGGGCATACCCCTGACGCTGGTAGGGCTAGATGTGGCGATGAAAGCGCCCCTGGCTCGAAAAGATGTTGAGGCATACGCCCAGAAAAACTTGTCCAAAGTCTCTCAGTTTATTGTCGATTGCACCGGCATTTACATGGCCTTCTATCGGGATAACGAAGGCTTTCACGGCTGCTATTTGCACGATCCCCTCGCGGTGGGGGTGGCGATCGACCCCAGCTTAGTATCGACAGAATCGGTTTATATGGTGGTGGAAACGGAAGGGCGGTTTACGGCGGGGATGTCGCTGGCTGATTTGCGCGATCGCCGCGACGAAGCCACCTTCCCACCCAATGTAGAAGCCTGTTTGGAGGTTGATACCAAGCGGTTTTTGCACCTCTTTTATGACCTCATTTAGGACTATGGTCGGTGCTCTAGTCAAGCTTTACTCTGCTCTTTTTGCCCGTTTGCTCAGTCCCAGCTCATCATCCCTTGGCAACTCTACCCGTGAAATCTTTGAAAGCACCCGCTGTTGGCCTGGTCGGCTAACTGTCTTTCTTCCTCGCTATCTCAAAAAAGGGGCGTAGCAACGCAGACCGATTTCAAAACTATCTCTAGGAGCTTAACGGGTGACAAGGCTCCTCAATGTCATACGGTGCAGGGCATTGAGACAATAAAGGAGACAAAAAATATAGATCTCAAACTATCTGCGTATTGCCATAGCCCTATTTTGGGGAGTTGGGAGAAGACGGTTGCCACAGATTGATCAGGCGATCGCCGCCCCCAGAAATGAGCATGCGTCCGTTAGGGGTAAACGCTAAGGCACGAACCGATTGCTGATGGCGGATAATTGGTGCGCCTAGACGCTTTCGTTTCAAGACATTCCACAGCAAAATCGCGGTTCCAGAGGCTGTCGCCAGCGTTTGACCGTCGGGGCTAAAGGCGATCGCCGAGAGAGGCACCCCTTGATGGGTCTTGAGAGCAGCTGATCTTTTTCGGGCAAGGTTAGTCAGCTCAACCGTCGAGCCTTCTGCCTGAGCTAACAGTGAACCATCAGGGCTGAAACTCACCAGCGATATGCCCTCTAGCTGCCGACTGTTGCGCCAGGTGGGGCGTCGGCTTGAGGTATTCCATAGCTCAACCGTGCCATTGAGGCTGCCGAGGCCAAGGGTTAAGCCGTCTGGATGAAATGCCATTGAACGAATGGAGCGAACCTGAGTGGGCAATGATTGGATGAGGCTCGCCGACTGGGTTGCCCAGAGCTGAATTGCTGTGCCCGTCGCACTGGCGAGTATCGGCTTTTGGGGGCTGAAGGCCAACGCTTGAATGGTGTCAGGCTGACGCGGTAGGGTGTGCAGCAGATCGCCGTCGGGCAAAGACCAAAGCCGAATTTGGCGATCGTAGCCGCCACTGGCTAAAAGAGTGCCATCTGGGCTGATGGCGATCGCCGTGAGTCGCCCACTATGCCCTTTGAGGGTTTGAAACAGCTTGCCATCGGGCAAACTCCAAAGCTTGACAGACGAATCGTAGCTGACGCTGGCCATGAGACAGTTGCTTGGATGAACCGCGATCGCCCGAATCTGATCGGTATGTCCTTTGAGCAGAGTTTTCCAAACGGGTGCAGCCCATGCTGCTGGAGTGGGTGCAACATCTAGAGGCGGCCACGGGGCAGGCTGAAATTTAGGTTTTTCTGGGACGGGGGCAACCGTGTCAGGCAGACTCAGAATAATCCCTTCGCCATAGAGCTGCTGCATAATCATCTGAGCCGTACGAGGACGATTGCCCGGAAACGGCTCCATCAGCTCTTCTAGCACTTGCACGAGAGGCGTGGAGATGTGGGACGCAAACTCTCGCCAGATTAATTTGCCGCTTTGTTCATCAATAGACAACCCCATGGGATGGATGCCCGTCATCAAGTGAACAAACGTGCGACCTAGGGCAAAAAAGTCAGATTCGGGGCGGGCTCGCCCTTCCGCCTGCTCATTGGGGGTATAGCCAGCGGCGAAGATACGCGTTCCGGTGAGGCCGCTGCTGTGTCCTTGGAGGTAGGTGGCTGTCGCGTCTCGAACGGCTCCAAAGTCGATGAGCACGAGCTGTCCCGTAGGCGTCAGCATAATATTTGAGGGCTTGATATCGCGATGAATCAGCCCCTGCTGATGAATCATATCGAGAATGGGCAGCAGTTGGACGAGCCACTTGATCGCTAAGGTCTCATCTACCGGCTGGTTATTTCGCTTTCGCAGCCACTGTTCAAGCGAAAAGCCCTCGATATATTCCATCACCAGACAATAGAGAGGCGTTGTTGCGTCATCTGGCCAGGTGAAGTAAGCGTCTGGGTCAACCTTTGGAATACCAGGATGATCGAGACGAGCCAGAACGCGGGCTTCTCGCTGAAATAGATCGATAGATTTTTTTTTGCTACCCGAATCGTAAAAGCGTTTTAGATTTAAGACCTTTAAAACCTTGGTTGTCGGTTTTCCATTGGGTCGCGGAGCGGCTTCATCAACGACTTCGAAGGTTGCTCCAAAGCCACCCGCACTAAGCGATCGCCGCACCCGATAGCGCTCGTGCAGCAGAATCCCCGATTCAATTAACGATACTGATTCCTGCCCCCAGGCGGTCACGACTATACTCCTAACTGATTAGATTCTTGCGACACTGATTTAACGTTTCGGCTGGAATTTTAGGTAGCCGGAGTTTAGGTCAGATCTGGTCAGATCTAACTACAACGGCGTAATCGGTAACTAGAACCAACCCGGTTTAAACCCATATTAAAGCCCCAGACTAGCCAGCATTCATTTCTAAGCATTCAAAATTCCTGAATGCTTAGAAATGAATGCTCAGAAATAGTAGCATTCTCAATAGGCAGTCCCAAACGACGCCGATCACAGATCGAGTGTATCTATTGATTTCAGGGATAGATACATCGCCATCAGCACCGATTTCAGATGAGATGCTTGTCAAATGGGCATGAATCGCCAGTTAGACAACGCTTGAGGTTATGAGCCAAGTCTAGGAGACGTTATTCTCTGCTTCTTTCATGGCGTAATTGATCACAGGCGGAGTCAGCAATATCCGAATGTTGGGCTCGGCGTAGCCTACCACTTCAGCAGGTTGACCTTGGAGCTGCTCTAGAAGCTGCTGCAAGCCTGTTTCTACCTGGCTAGGATGAACAGCACTATAGAGGCGATCGCGCACCCGGTTGAGAATCAGACGCACTTGAATCGGCAGCATGTCGTCGTCAGTGCCTCGATCGCTCACCAGGGCATGACTCCGGAGTAAATTTAGATCGTCAAGGCGAGATCCTTTAATCAGTTGCGCTAGCTCGCGACAGGTGCGCTCAATAAATTGTGTCGTGACAAATTTCATCACGACAGGCTGTAGCGTAAAAATCGTCTCGCCGCCGTCAGCGATCGCATCTTTCTCAATTAGCGATCGCCGCTGTAGCGATTGAAGTGCCCCTAGCAATTCGGTGAGGGAAACCGAGCGCCACAAGTTCAGGCGCAGCTCAGCCAGGGAAATGGGCTGACAGGCGATCGCCAACCAGTACATCACCTCACTCTCTAGGGTCGAGAGGCGACCGATTTGCTGGGCGAGCAGCTCTGACACCACATCTGAGACAAACACCGTGCTTTGGCTCATAAACTGAATGATGTCGCCCCCAAAAAATTCACGGACGATTTGAGACACCACTTTCAGTGCTGACGGATTGCCTCGATAGCGCTGAATCAGAGCGTCAAACGCACTTCCCTGGCTCGATAAGCCTGAGCCCTCTAAGACGGCTTTCCCATCTGATATCGATAATCCCTGCAGTCGCAGCTCCCGAACGGGCTCTTCTGAGCCAGCCATTGCAGCAATTTCGCGGGGCTGTTCGCGGCTGATGATGACCAGGCAGCTCTGATGGCGCTCGCTGCCGATGCGACGCAGCAGAGATCCATATCCTTGATATTGCTCGCGATATTGCCCTGCTAGCTGCCCCTCTTGTAGCACGGTTTCGACGTCATCTAGCAATAGCAAACAGCGGCGATCGCGCAGTTCATCTAAGAGCCGTGACAGCAACTGATCGAGGTCGGCCCCAGTTGAGGCGGAGTCGTCTTCTGCGGTGAGACCCGGTTGGACGCTTGACTCAGCCGACTCTGCGATCGCAGATTTTGGCTTATCTGGGGCTGAATCTTTCGAGGTATTGAGAAACTCCAATAACTCAGCCAATAGCTCTTCGACCGGAGGCGCACTTTGTAAGGAACGATAAAACAAAATCTGAAACTGAGACTGAACCTGCTCAGCCGCTTTAACCATGAGCGAGGTCTTTCCCATGCCTGCCATGCCAAACACTCCGACCAAACGGCAGCTATCGTCTCCCATCCAGTTGCTGAGCGTTGTTAGCTCTGGCGATCGCCCACAAAATCCTGCAATTTCAGGCGCTTCTCCCCAGTCTTGATGGCGGCTGTCGGTCGCAATATTGTCGCGCACGACAATCGTTTGCCAATCGAGTTCTAATGCTTCGCAATAGGCCTTAAACGCCGATGCCCGAATGGGATGCCGTCCAGCCAAAAAACGCTTCCAAGTGCCGCTAGAGATGCCGTTGGCATAGGGGCCACCCGGAAAACAGGGATAGTCTGGGGCTAGAATTCTGCTGGCTTCGATAAGACAGGTATCGTCATCATCGGTGCTCCATCCCCAGCCTTTTTCACGTCTAGTCTGTCGCACTCGCTCCAGCCCGATTGGCGAAGCAATCAAGGTTGGCATAGATTACCCCTTCGCTTGAGAAAGTATTGTGATTTGACTCTGAAGAATGCGGTGCGCATGAACAGACTCGAACATGTTCTGTATGACACTTAGCGTTTGCATTGAACGTTTGCAATGGGACGGGTAAAGGTGTGCAGACAAGTCTTCTACGACTCTTTCAACTGCGACCATGATTCAGGCTGTGGTGGCAATGCCAACGCGACCTGCTATTGGGTGGCGATACTGGCTATGCCCAGGCTTCGGCGTGCGCTCAGCCAAACGGCAAGCCAGCGCCTCATTCAGGCTACGCTTTTTCAGCTAACCCGTACTCCACCATACCCTTTCAACACCTTGAACGACCCACCCGCAAATTCTAATTTTTAAGAGATTGCTTAAGGCAAAGATAGTTTGACGTATGGAGTCAAAATATCTGCTCAAAATTAAGCATCGTGTAACTAGAACTAGGCATGATGTGAATAGATGAACATGATGTGAATAGATGAATGAAACGGCTACCTTTTTCAGCAAGATCAACGGTAGACCAGCACAGTTCAACTATAGAACATTGAGCCTAGCTTCAACCTGAGCCTCTGAGTGAACCTAGCCTGTAGATCTAGCTCGTAGACCTAGCCTGTGGTTGACGACGAAACCCCGACTTTCCCCATTCACTTTCTTAACTCTACCGCTGTCTACGCTTTATGCTGAACACTTTATGCTGATTGAGGAGCAAGAGAAATCTTCATTGCCGTTTGACCTCAGCCGTTTGACCTCATTCCAAATTGACCCGCCCTGCCCACCGCTCCTGGGCGAGAAATGACCGATCCATCGACACAGATGCGACAGGCTCCGTTAAGAAAAACTGTCCGGCGTCGATGCGGCGTTTTAACTCAAGGGCAACTTGGTGAGAGAGATAAATGCTGGCTAGGGGAGCCGTCCTTACCGTTTTGGCATCGATAGTAATGCGCCCCGATTTGAGCTGGGCATAGCTGACTAGGCCAAAGGTGGGTCGGACTCGTCGAGGAATTGAAAAGTCTACAACCGGAGCGACTAACTCTTCATCTTTGACAGAACAGCGTAAGATGACTTCCTCATTGAGCACAGGCAACGGCACACCTACACCAAGCATTAGAGAAGGGCCATACCCCCGCAGATAACATCCTCTAACCCAGCGAGAATCCATCTGTTTGGCATCGCCAATCAGCGATAGGGTGGCGGCAGGGCCGATGGGGGTGTCGTTGGGCAACCGCTTTTGCAATGGAAAATGCTGGGTTCCCTCCCAGGCCACATAGCCTTCGCCACCGCCGAGAAAAATGCGCGTGCCAATACCGATGAGCTGTAGCTTTGGGTCATTCCACAGGGGGGAAATCGCTCCAGGATTGGCATAGATGGCGTTGCCGAGACGGGGTAAAAGTGGCCCCAGATAGGTGTAAAGGGGGCGATCGCCACCGTTGACCCCCACAACAAAGTTTTGATACAGGTTGCGCGGGTTAAACAGATAAAACTGGTTAATGGTGTCGCGGGTCAGGGTCGTTTCAAACGATGAACGCGGGTAGCAGTCGGTCACTTGACCAATCGCCTTTAGATGAACAGGTTTTCCTGCAATCAGGTCAGAGATAACGTGACCGCCGCCGCGATCGCGCCAATCATCTGCTTCGGCAAATTCTCCGCTAGACACTTCTGCCATCTGAGTCGCACCCAGATACAGATCGACCGCGCCAAACCCCGCATAGGCAGGCACTCCATCCAGCCAGCACTGGCGAATCTTAATGGGGGGATCGGTGTGACCCAAATTGATCACAGCCCCAGAAGACTCCATCGGCTCGAAGGTGCCAGTGGTGACCACATCGACCCGGCGAGCCACTTCAGCAACACCCAGTTCAGGAACCCGCTGCTTAACCTCTTCACCCGTCCAAATGACAGCTTTTCGATCTTGGATCTTGGCGTTGATATCAGCGATGGTTCGCATAG
>JBARXP010000420.1:0-1511 GCA_049647405.1 Elainellaceae cyanobacterium
GCAGCAACAGCGACATCTGGCGATAGGCTTGAGCCTGCTTTGACAAGTCATCATAGACAACGAGCGTTGCACGGCCTTTGTACATAAAGTATTCGGCAATCGAAGCACCCGCGTAGGGAGCCAGCCATTGCAGCGCAGCAGGGTCACTCGCATTCGCTGCGACAACGACGGTATAGTCCATCGCGCCCCTCTCTTGGAGAACGCTGACGACCTGGGCTACTGTCGAGGCTTTCTGTCCGATCGCCACATAAACACAAACAACATCCTCTTCCTTTTGGTTGAGAATCGTATCGATTGCGATCGCCGTTTTACCCGTTTGGCGATCGCCAATAATCAGCTCTCGCTGCCCACGTCCAATCGGAATCATCGAATCGATTGCCGTGATTCCCGTCTGGAGAGGCTCGTATACAGACTTCCGTTCAATAATTCCTGGAGCAGGAGATTCAATCAGGCGACTATCAGTCGATTGAATGTCACCTTTTCCATCGATAGGGCGACCCAGCGCATCAACAACACGACCAATTAGAGCATCACCAACGCCAATTTCAGCAATGCGTCCAGTTGCGGTGACCGTGCTACCTTCCTGGATATTGCGGCCGCCACCCATGAATACAGCGCCCACATTGTCGCCTTCCAGGTTCAGAGCGATACCGATCGTACCGTCTTCAAACTCCAGAAGCTCAGACGCCATAGCCTGCTGCAGTCCATAGATCCGAGCTAGGCCATCTCCGACTTGTAGTACAGTGCCAACGTTTGAGACCTTAACCTCTTGGTCGTACTGCTCAATTTGCTGTTGAATAATGCTGCTAATTTCATCAGGTTTGATGCTTACCATAAGAGCCTCTCTAGACCGAGTGAATACTGCAAAATGAATACGCTTAAATCAGAACAAAGCCTGGGGAAAACTGGCCAGTTATCAAGCTTTCAAACTTAGACCAATCCGACGGAGTTGCCCCCTCAAGCTCGCGTCAAAAACTTGGGAGCCAACCTTAATCACGACGCCGCCGATTAAATCAGGGTCAAGACTAGCCTCCAAGTCAACAGCGTGAGCACCTGTGATATCAATTACCTTCTGGCGAACTGCATCCTTCTGCTCATCAGAAATAGGTACTGCTGATACGACCTCAGCTAAAACAGTCTTGTTGAGCTGTCGCAGAAGCTCTTTGTAGCGATTGCAAACGTCCTTAAGCAATAAGATACGCTTACGATCCACTAAGAGCATCAAAAAGTTCAGTGTGTAAGGATGCAGTTGCTCAGATGAAACCTGGCGCAACACTTCTTTCTTAACGTCATCCAGAAGAAGAGGGTTCTCGAGAAATGCACTCAACTCATCCGATTCTTCCAGCGCGCTTTTGAGAAACGACATGTCTTCTGCAATGCGATCGGTCAAATCATGCGCTTTCGCGATCGACATGAGCGCCTCAGCATAGGGTGAGACCACTTGAGATATGACACTATTTGCCATGACTAGCCTCCCAGCATAGCTACGCTACTTTCCAAAAGATTCTGCT
>JBARXP010000421.1:0-9732 GCA_049647405.1 Elainellaceae cyanobacterium
CCTTTGATTCCGATTTCTTTCAGCGTTTTGAGATCCAACCCCCATTAATCTCTATATTTTTCGTCTTTTTGAAGTTTAATAACGTCGCCTTTTCCCTTATCACTCCTTCAGATTCAGGCTCATCGTGATAAACCCTTAGCTCCCTAAGTCGTAAGGCATTTCGCCAAAGCACCCATTCTGTAACCTCACGCACTCGTTTTCCATAGGAAACAAACGATGTTTAACCGAACCCTGTTCCGGGCGACCCAGCGGTTGCTTCTACCTATTTACCAATTTGCCAAAAACCTGATCCGAAGTCTTGTGCTGTGGCTTTTGCGCGGCTTGCTACTTATAGGTCGCCAGCCCAAACCTGTTCGGGGATTTGTGTTACCGACTACGATTCTCCTCTTGTTGTTGTTAACGCTCACCGTAGGAGCGATTACTCTACGAACCTATAACCGCACAACACAGGCAATCGGTGAACGGCAACAGCGTGTGATCTACAACGCTGCGACTCCTGCCATTGACCGAGCGAAGGCAAAGCTTGAGTACTTATTCGACAGTTCTCGCGACCCTCGCTTTCCGAGCGGCATCCCGCCTCAAGGGAAGCTCCAGGCGATGTTGAGAAATGATGGCGTTGATGAGGGACAACACTTCCTCCTTGATGATGCTGATGAGCCTTTTGACCCATACACGTTTCCTGATGAAGAACGCCTTGATCTAGACGGCGATGATGTTCTTGACAACGCATGGAAGTTCCGTTCGGATATCCAAGGTGATGGCCTTGATCTAAATGAAGAAGATGCTAGTGTCGCCTACTCCATTATCATGAGTCGGCCTCCATTCCTTGGTGATAACGATCCACTGGCGAATCAAGGCGATGGGGCGATCGCTGGTCGTGCTGAAGCGTTACAAGTTCGACATGCTCCTCTCAGCCTCGGTAGCTCCAATAATCCAGCCTGTAACTTAAATGATGAAAACGATAGCGTCGGTGTCGGTGCTGGCTGGTTTGTTGATCCGATCAAATCATCGCTTCTCCTCAAAAACTTTCAAGTTGATGTGTACGTTTTGCCCGACAACAACAACGGCACCGTATCAACGCTAGAGTTTCAGCAAGACCGCCAAATGTTGCAAGGCAACAAATGGGGCGCTTGGTTCCGAAATGACTTGGAAATATTTCCAGGGCCTCGCTTCAACTGGAACGGAGCGATGCATACTGAAGGTAATTTGATCGTAGGCGGTGACGACTTTCGAGGTTTCTTGATTAGTTCCCCCAACTCTTGTCTCTACGAAGCAACGGCCTCAGAAGTCTCCATTGCTTTGATGAATGAAAATAATGCTGGCCGAGAGAATGGAGGCATTCTATTTGAAGGGCAATTTATCAGCGGAATCACTGACGTTGAGGATGACGCTCCTGAAAGTTATTTTCATATTCATGCCAATGTTCCAATCGCTGAGGCAGATTATGGCCAAGGTGGGGCGAATCCGGGGCCAACTCAACTTTTACCTGGGAGTGATTCCATCCCGAATGATGGCCCAGATGTGATTGATTACACGCTCGATCCTATTGTTTTAGCAACGCAAGATATTTCTAAAGCACGGAACATTGATGCGCCAGACACACCGCAAGACTTCCGCGAAGGTGCGTGGGATGACAGAGATTTATCGAAGACTCGGTTGATTAACCAGTCTGAAGAGACTCCCATTGTTGATGATGCATTCAGAGCTGATAATCGGTACGGCCCTAAACCAAGGATTGGTAAGAGAAATATTCCAGGCAACATTGGAACACCAATTACAGGCGAACTGCTGAATGACAACGAAGACGAAGACGGAAATGCAGTTGACCCATTGCCAGACTTAGCAATGATTCGAGGTGACGCCCCTGCTGATGACGATCAAGGAACAAACCTTGGCTTAGATGGCTATTGGGATCGTC
Source organism: Elainellaceae cyanobacterium (assembly GCA_049647405.1). Lineage (GTDB taxonomy): Bacteria > Cyanobacteriota > Cyanobacteriia > CAKZMO01 > CAKZMO01 > CAKZMO01. The sequence continues at coordinate 1,919 of JBARXP010000421.1, forward strand.
GGGCTCGAAATCAGGGAATGCGTATTTTGGTCAGCCCACGGCTGGAACTCGGCAATGCCCACGGTTGGGGCGGTGGCATTAGACCAGACAATGGAACATACCGGAAAGACATTGAGCAAGAACCCTTAATGCCCTGGGATAGCTGCGATGTCAATGCCAACAATGCAGATCGCTGCCACGAAGCACGCCAGCGTCGCGCTCTTTCCGATAATTTGGCGGCGGTGCAAGCAACGGCCTTCTATCACGCCAGTCAAACAGGTGCAACCCCAGCTCAACGAGATTTTCCAGCGGCCTGTATGGTTTCCGCCGTTCACCCCGGCACTCCAGAAACGCTGATTCTTAGCAGCACGTTCAAAGATCTCAAGGAGAACTTAGGCGATTTTCTGCCAGCAGCAGGGTTGTACAGTCCTGACGGCCCTCCGGTCTTGAGCAATTTCTTCTTGGGCACAGGAACAAATGGCTGGGAATACGAAGCTGCACCCAGTAGCATCTCAACTGAAAATCAGTTTGGTACCGCCGTTGAATCCGACGAAAGTCCATTAGGTAAGGCTCTCCGAAATCTCGCTTATTTTGCGGGTGACCCCAAAGGAGGGGCTCCATCGTTTGAGCCTGTTGATAATACCGCTGAGGATGAAGTGCATCCTTATCCTTGGTTGTCGATGTGGGGAGATTTCTCAGTTCTGCGGCGGGTGTTGGCTGAAGTTGACGGTCTCTCTGCCGATGAGGGCAACCCGTTTGCAGGCACGTCAGTCCCCTACGGAGGACTGAGCCCAGCAGATAAGGCGACTTTACATGCGTCTGCTTGCATGATCGGCATGTTGGCCTATAACGTCGGTTTCTACGAGGCAATTGACTACAGTGGAGCTGCGGCCACTGCGCTTATGGCGACATTAGAAACACGCATTGGCGAACTCAATAGCGGTGCGGTTCCTGCCGGTGTCAGGGCAGTGAACCTTGATGAGTCTGTCGAAGGTTACATTGCTGGCCTCAAACAGTGGAATCAAGTCGATGATGTTGCGGTGCCGCCTCAAATGGTTGCTCTAGCTGAGGCGATCGCCCTTAAAGAACAGATTGCGCGCGATCGCCGCAACGGCTTTTACGGTGACGATCGTCCTCAAGTCATTGCTGGTTCAGATCCGCTAGTGGCTTACGACAATATTAGAGATCATCTTGCAGGAGATGATAAAACGGTTGTCAAGTTCCCGGCTTTGAAGTACATTTTCCCCGGTGACATCGCAGACGCGGCAGGAGCCACGAATGGAGCCGATGGGATTGTAGATGACCTTGACACGTTTGAAGAAGAAGTGGTTGATGATGATATCGGCGGCTACGACTATGACGACTTAGAGGTACGGGATTCTTACATTGAAGATATAAACAGCTCGATCGAGTTCCGTAGCATCGACCTCAGCGATCCAGTCGTGCTGGACGATCTGGCGATCGTGCCAAAAGACGCTGTTGGAGATTGGGTGCTTCCCCATAATGGTGCAGGCACAGGCAACACGACTCTTTCTAACGCACCAGAAGGTGTTTTGATTGGTTGTCTTAGCGACGGCCTCTGCACGAATGATCCAGGCGCTGACACGATGGCTCTTGAAGAAGTTGGGTTTAAAGACACTGCCCTCTTCAACGGTCGTGAAATGATGCCTGTACGTGCGCTTGACGTCAATCTTGATTTAATTCGGGGGTTAGGTGCAGGGTTAACAGACGATACTTGGCTTCCAAAAGTAGGTATCATCTATGCTTTTCGCGAAGACGCAGTCCGCGAAGACATGATTACCCGACCCGCTTCGGGCACATGGGCCGATTGTGGTCAAGATGCGGTGTTCGCTGGAGGAGGAGACGCAACCTGTTTAATGAATGCGGGATCGGTTGATGCCTTTGATTCGACTGATCCTCCACTCAACGACGCCAATCGGATTAGTCCGAAAGCTGTAGACTACAGCCCAGACCCCGATCGACGACCTTATGGCTTCCGCCTGCGCAATGGTGAAGTTTTAGAACGCGCTGACGACCAAGGTCGAGGCATGTCATTCATTACTGATGATCCCGTCTATCTTCAAGGTGATTTCAATCTTCACCGAGATCCTGGGGGCGACATTCTAGAAGAGTTCGACGATCAGCTTAATCGCGACACGTTTGCTAACTTTTACAGTCGCGCCAACCTCGATGAAAACTTTGCTCGACCTGGTGAAGATCTGTGGCGACCATCGGAGATTCTGTCTGACGCCATTACGATTTTGTCTAACGAATTCTGTGATGGCAGTGCTGAAGACATCACGCGAACTGTAGCCGAACCTGGAGCTCCGGATGGTGGTGGTGCAACGTTGCCAGCCTTGATGGTTGCCGATGCTTATGGCTGCGAGGGTAGCGGTAACAAAACCTCATATTTGACGATGAATCGTTTGTCAGATGATGTTGATCTGGTCACAACGGTCGTTGATAAAGATGCCCGGTTTTTGCATGCTGATCCCTACGATCTCTTGTTCTATGAAGATGACGTAGACTACGACGACAACAGCTATACCGCTCAGTGGGAAACTAGAGTGTTAAATAACACGCCGACCACGCCTGTTGCCTGGTCTCGCAATGGTAACCCAGTGGATGCACAGCCAAACGAATACCAGGGTGGGTATTATGTCTTTGCTGATGACAAACCCTTGATTGACGCTGGCGAAGCGGAGGTAAACGCCATCATCATTAGTGGCCTTATTCCTTCTCGCCAAAACCAATCCTATGGGGGTCTTCACAACTTTCCTCGATTTGTCGAGTATTGGAGTGGTACAAATTTGTTCTTTTCAGGCTCGTTGCTTCAGCTGAGTTTCAGCCAATATGCAACTGCTCCCTATTCCCAAAAGGCATGGGAACCTGGGCAGGAGCCAGGTACTGACAACCCCATTCAGTATTACAATGCGCCGAGACGGAGATGGGGATATGATGTCGGCTTGCAGTATGCTCCAGCTGGCCCCTTGGCCGAGCGATTTGTCAACGCTGAAGGCAATCCTAAGAGCGAGTTTTACAGCGAACCTCCTGCTGATGACCCATACATGATTACGTTGTGTCGAGTCATTGCAGAAAACCCCGATACTACCTGTGCCCAGTAGCGCTAGGTCATAGACTCTGATTCTTTTCTACTCCTCACCTTATCGAAGGTGGGGAGTTTTAATTTGTCATCGTCAATAGGCACGGCAGCTACAGGCTCATTCAATATCGGTATTGCCAACGCGCGCTAGATGGTTGCGCTACATCCATCAATGAACTCGCATACGGATGAAGTCGCATTCATATTCGCGCATTGCTGTACTCACGACTCAATTGAATCTGTGCCTGAGGAGAGATCGCCTCGACGAATGGCATCCAACAATATCACTCGCTCGGCTTTGGCGATCGCCCTATAGGTCTGAGGAATGGCCGCTGGCGGCACACAAATTGTTGTTCCCCCCCATTGGACAATGGAAGCAATCAGCTCAGGATGCTGCACTGGAGCCTGCCCGCAAATAGAACAAGGAATGCCTAGCTCTCGTGCAGTTTGAATCAGGTGACGTAAGGCTCGCTGTATCGCCGGATGATTCTGATTGAAAATAGGCTGCATGTGGGGGTGATCGCGATCGATGCCCAACACAAGTTGCGTCAAATCGTTGGTGCCAATCGCAATGCCATCTACGCCAGCCTTCACATAATCTTCTAGCAAAAATAGGACAGACGGCACTTCCGCCATGATCCATAGCTGGAAATTGGGACTGTCATATAGATCTGCTTCTACAACGTAACGGCGGCAATGATTAAACTCTTCAACTGTTCTCACGAAGGGCAGAAGCAGTCGAATGTTATCCATGCCTGCAACTTGAATTCTCCGAAGAGCTGCCAACTCAATTTGAAACATCGCGGGGTCGAGCTGATAGCTCCATGTCCCGTGAATTCCCAACAGATCATAGGCATTGGGGTGCGGCTCAGTGCTAAATAGGCTGGCAAAGTCGTGCGATCGCACGTCTAATGTACGGTAGTAGACCGGGCGAGGGTACACGGCCTCCGCAAATAATTCGATGTGGGTTGCAATACGCTGACACAGAGTATCGGTGTATCCCTGGTCGATCCACCACTGCGGCGGCTTCTGGTCTAATAACGGTAAGATCGCTAATTCTGCTCGCAGCAGGCCAATGCCATCAAAGGGCAGAGTTGCTAATCGAGGCAGCATCTCTGCTTGACTAATGCTGACCGTCAACTGCGTAGCATTGGGGCGATCGCCAGCCGTGATCTGCGTCAGAATTTGTTGCCATCGTTGAGGTTGCGGTAAGCCAGACGTTTGCTGTTGGGAACCAGCACCCTGACTTGCGAATTTCTCAACCTCTGCCAATCGGGTTTTTAGATCCCTGTCAGATTGACTTAGATCCGATGGCTCAATGCTTGACTGAACGTCTGGTTGTCTATTTGGCCGAATATCTGATGAAAGATCCGATAGAGGATTGAAGCTCTCATCGGTGGGGCAATCGATTGCCTGAATCGAAGAAGCACCACTGAGCCGACGAATCGTTCCGCGATCGCCATCCAGCAAAATGAGATCGCCTGTGCGAATACGCTGGGCTATCTTTGGCACCCCCACAACCGCAGGAATTCCAAGCTCACGGGCAATAATGGCAGCGTGGCAGGTCATGCCCCCTCGCTCACTGACAATGCCCTTTGATTGCTGAATCAGATGCATCCAGTCAGGGGTAACATCTACCGCAATCAGTACATAGTCAGGCGGCAGAGAGGCGATCGCAGCAGAATTGTATTCCGTCGATTCTGACGTCAACACCCAAGCCCTGGCCGTCACTTGTCCGGGTGCAGCTGCCATGCCGTGAATATCGACCGTTTCTGAGACCTGAGGTTGCGTTCCGTCTTTTTCAATATCAGACTCAGGCGCACTGTTGAGAGCCCCATGGTGTATGCCTTCAGGTAAAACCTGGGTCAGATAAATACTGACCGGGTTAACGGCCATATCTTCCTTATCTTCCAGACCTTGGGAATACGGCGAGGAGCCAGTCGGCTGGCAAACAATCCATTCCAGCTCAGCATCTAAGTTCAAATGACGATTGACCTGACGACTCAGGTGTGCGAGTTGCTTCAGGGTTGCAGCAGAAATCGGCGGTGCCAACGTCGCCAACGTCGCTTTAGACGTTGCCCCTTGCCCATCAGAAGCATCCCCATGCTTCTCGGTCTCCAATAAAGCCGACCCAGCTAAATCGGGGTCAGCAAATAAAACTGAATCTAAAACAGCTCTGTCCAGCCCTTCTCGATCTGACGTTTGCCAGTCCAACTGAAGATGCGGCAGTGGAGACACGACTCGCGACTCAGATGAATGCCCAACAGATTGAGAAATCGGCATCGCTGTGTTCTTGCTCACTCTGTACACCCAAGATTGCCGCCCAGACTCATGCTGCTGAATCGAGCCAGATACCGCATCGACCCAGTAACGGACTGGAATAGCCTCTCCGGTCACCAGAGCATTGCCCATGCCCCAGATCGTCTCTATTTCAATTTGGTGATGAGTTGCTGACCGCAATCGCCCAGATGATTGAGTCGGATAAAGGGACTGCACTAAGACACTGAGCAAAATTTGCTGTAGTGGCACTCCCAGTCGCTGCCAATAAAATAAACTCTTGGCGCGAACCAAACCCGCCCATGTTTTTTTAAGCGTGTGGGCGATCGCATCCGGTGCTGACCTGCTGATTTGTGTCGGCAGAAGCCCTTGAATTTGATTGTCGAGGGTGGGATTGAGGGCTCCGTTTAGAGCTAACGAAGGCCGAAAAATCAGATTTTCTCCGTCGAGAGACTGAGTGGCGCTCTCAATCGCCCGCAGCCAATCGTCTGACAGTGGGGTGGTGTGAATGGCGTGCTGAAGCTGTTGGGCGATCGCCCGCAGTTGCTGATAATTGTCTACATCAATATGCAGAGAAGAGTGGGGAAAATCTTCAAATAGCGGCACATTCCACTGAATTCGCTGCCAAAATGCGCGAAACATGGACGATGACACCACAATACCTGGAACGACAGGATAGCCCGCTTGCGCGAGCAGCCCCAAATAAAACGCTTTATTGCCAACGTGATGGTGGAAACCAGACTGAATCTCATCAATCCGGTAGAGGTGTTGAGCTGTCATGGATTCAGGTGCTTACCCTGTTGCACGGAGACAATACCATAGCGGGAACCAGTGATATGAGGATAAAAGCTTTTCTGAAGGGCGACTCATCTGTCCTTCAGAAAAGCTTTTGTCCTAACGCTTATGGCAACAGCTAAGTCGGTAGCCATAAGTAAACGGTGCTATCTGAGTGTACGCCCGTCTACGGAAGGCATACACCGTTCACTTTAGTTGTGACCACATACCTTTACAAAGAGATACGTTTGAAGAACTGGATTGTTTCTTAGATTGTCTTCGTAAGAGCAATCAAAACGCAACTTATTTTATTTCTTTCTTTCTTGCTTTTCCAAGCAAAATGATGACGTTCAGGGAAACGACGGTAGATACAGGCTCTATATTCGTGAATTTAGTTGTGCTTGAATAATACTCATTAGAGTTCATTACACCTGCCGACATTTATTCGGAGTACGTCTGTGGATTTTCCGTCAATTTCTGCACTCAAGTTTTTTCAAAATCTCCAGGCAGGTAGCCGTCAGTTCGCCGTCATTGGGCTAGGACGTTTTGGGAGAGCCGTATGCGCAACGCTTCACGAGCTTGGCTATGAAGTCTTGGGTATCGACTCTGATGAATCATTAGTTGCACGAGTGTTAACCGAGAAAATGGCCGCCCATGCTCTCCAGCTTGATTCGACCAACCCTATCGCGCTCAGAGAAGCAGGAGTCTATGATTTCGATACGGTCATTGTGGCTATCGGCAACTACGTTCAAGAGAGCATTATTACGACTCTCAATGTCAAGGAGGCAGGAGTTCCATATATCGTAGCGAAAGCTTCGTCAGCCGTTCATGGTAAGCTTCTCGACCGAGTCGGAGCGGATCAGGTCGTCTTCCCAGAGCACGAAATGGGCTGTGCCCTGGCGCGATCGCTGACTCGTCCTGAGATTTTAGATCGATTTGAGCTAGACCCAGACCACAGCATTGTCGAGCGCACAGTACCTTCCGACTTTAACGATAAAACGATTGCCGAGCTTAACCTTAGACAGCGCTATGGGCTTAACCTCCTGGCCGTTAGCAGCAGTGAAGCCAGCGATAAATTTGAGATCAACCCCAGCCCCATCTTGCGCCTTAAAAAAGGAGCTGTGATGGTGCTCATTGGCCCCAATAAAAGTATTGATCAACTGCCTGACTGATTCATGATCAATGCAGGCCGTGTGAAGCAATATGTTTCATAGAAAATCCTCGGTAGTGTGTTGTTGAACTACCGAGGACTCTTCGAAATAGAACAAAGGGCGATTGCGCGTCTTTGAGTTCTCGCTGACGTTACCAGCTAGACTTAACGACCCCAGGCAACAGACCTTCATGGGCCATATCACGCAAGGCCATGCGGCATAATCCAAAATCTCTGTAGTAGGCTCTAGGGCGGCCTGTCAGCCAACAACGGTTGCGTACGCGGTTGGGCGCACTGTTGCGAGGCAGCTGCTGAATTTTGCGATGGATTTCAACTCTTTCTTTCTGAGTTTCCGCTTTTGCGAATTGCTCTTTCAGCTCTAGGCGCTTGGCGGCATATTTTTCAACCGTTCTGCGGCGCTTTTTATCCCGCTCGACCATACTTTTCTTAGCCATGAAGCCTTGTTCAGTTTCCTTACTTATTTACACAGCATTTCTTATGATAACCAATTTATTAATAGATGAGAAGAGG
>JBARXP010000422.1:0-16398 GCA_049647405.1 Elainellaceae cyanobacterium
TCTCCCTCGTCTATTGCCGTGGCGTTACGTCAAAGCGAGCAAGACCCCGGCCCTCTACCCATGATTCTCTGGAAGTATGGCCTGATTACGCTTGAACAGCTTGACAAAATCTTTGACTGGCTAGAGACAGCATAGGCATGGCTGCATCGCTGTGTGCATGGTTTTAGCTCAGTGGAGGAGTTTTAGAGTCTGGCAATATTAGAGTCTGGCAATACTGGTAATAAGAGATATCGACAGTCTTTGTGCGGGGTAATTATGTTGACGTGGTTTCAACATCTTATGGATCGACTTGACGACAATACAACTCAAATTCCATTGAAAAAGCGGGTCTAGTTTCTAGACCCGCTTTTTCAATGGAGTGATACGCAAGGGCTGAGTCAAAACGCTGAATTAAGCTGCTGAATTAAGACGCAGCGCAAGGAAACGCCACCGTTACCACCGTGCCGATATCTTTAGACGATTCGATCGTGAGACGGCCTTGATGAGCTTCTACGATTCGTTTGGTGATGGCTAACCCAAGACCATTGCCAGATGATTTTGTGGTGAAAAAGGGCTGGGTGAGACGGGGCAACACATCGGCTGGAATCGGGTCGCCCCCGTTGTGGACGCTGATTTCTATCTGGCATGTTTCGGCGTTATGGATCAGGTGCCAGCGGATCTCGTCTTGGGGCTGCACGGCTTCACAGGCATTGCTGATGAGATTGATAAACACTTGCTTGAGCTTGTCGCGATCGCCCTCTACCCAGGCAGGGTTTGAGGTTGAGAAAAATTGGATGTGGCGATCGCAAACCGTAGGCATCGTTTGCAAGGTCTCTAGCAGCGTTGTAAACAGCTCATTTAACTCAAGTTTCTGAGTGTCTAAACGCTGTTCTCTCGCGTAAAGTAATATTTCGTTGAGCAGGCGTTGAAGCCTCTGCGACTCATCGAGGGCGAGATCAAGACGGGCGATCGCCCGAGGCGGCAGATCCATCTGCTTAAAAGACATCAACCCCATCAGCACCGTTGTCAGTGGATTCCGCACTTCATGAACAATCATGGAGGCCAGCTCACCAATCTCTGCGAGCCGCGCTTGAACCTGTTCTGCTTCCTTGCGCTCTGAGATGTCGCGGGTCAGGGCCAGGAGTAAATGTTGGTCGTTGTAGCTGAAGAGTCCAATTCTCACCTCGACCGGAAAAACTGTGCCGTCTTTGCGGCGATGCCCCCCTTCTAAGGTGATGGGCTGTCCCGGCTCTAGCCGCGTCCATAGTTCTTGTATCTCTTCTGGGGCAACCGCTGTTTGAATGTCTGATACAGACAGTTGCAGCAGCTCATCGCGGCTATAGCCCAGGGAATGGCAGGCTTGCTGGTTGACATCGACAACCTGAGCTGACCGATCGATCACAAAAAATGCATCGGCAGCTTGCTCAACCAACGTGCGAAATCGGAGTTCACTTTCCCGCAGCGATGCTTCTGCTTGTTTTCGCTCTGTAATGTCGTTATAAACCGCCAGCAAGCAATCTTGGCCGTCGATCTTAACTCGCTCTGCGGAGTAGAGCACACTCCGCAGTTGGCGCGTGCGAGTGTAAAACTCATACTCTCGATTGTGGACAAAGCCATGACTCTGCAAGTCGCGAACCATGTCGGCGCGATCGCTCAGATTAGCCCATAACCCTAGAGAACTGGACGTCTGCCCCGATGCTTCGGCTGAAGTTAAGCCAAATAGACCCAAAAAGCTGGCATTGGCATCTACAAGCCGACCATCTGTCATGGCGCTGAGTGTGATGGGGTTGGGGCTACAGCGAAACGCTTTAGAAAACTTTTCTTCAGAGTGGCGCAGTTCTTCTTCAGCTTTCTTGCGTCTGGCATTAGCGTGGGTGATCTGCTGCACCATGTGCTCAAAGGCTTGATTAACGTCACCTAGCTCATCTTGTCGCTGCACCTTAACCGATTCAAAGTCGGGCAAAATATCGCAGGTGCCATCTTTACTCAGTTCTTTGCCTGCCGATAGCAGATCTGTTCTCAAGGTCATCACTGGAGTAATGAGAATGCGATCGAGAACGATGAGTGTGGCCGTGGTCACAAAGATCGAAATAATGACAACCAAGCCCGCAATGCGTTTGATGAATCCAAAAAATTCGTCTCTAACCCACGTGGCATCGTGGCGAATGATGAGGATGTATTGTCCTTCGAGGGGTGACATTGCCCAAACAGCGTCGTAGCGAACCTCTTTGCGATCGAAGAAGTCATCGCGGGCCTGTCTATACACTTGGTCGTAGGTTAGTTCGGGGGGTTCACCAAAACTACCGACAAGGGTGCCATCTGCTCGATAAAGCGTGCCGCCCAACACGACTGAACTATTTTGGGTCGCAGACACAGCCTCCAGAATGTCTTCTCCATCAGGTTGAGTCGAGAGTAATTCTAAAATGCCGGAGGCTTTTGCGGCTGAGAGACTACTGATGTACTCCAACAGCTCACGCTCTCGTCGATAAACCGAAGGCACAAGGATGATGGCTTCAATCAGCACAATGCTGGCAAATACCCACAGCACAATCTTTCGCGACAGACGGGCAGCGAAAAGCGGATTGAATACTTTGAGAAATTGGAATTTATCCACTTGCTTGGACTCAGGGAGTAGCCTCGTAGTCAGCCATGATAAGCGATCGCCATTCTCCTCAACACATTTTATTGAACGATAGTTCTTGAAACAACGCGAACGGAGTCGCAACCAACGCTTCAGATCACGGGGCTTCAGCTCGTTGGTTGCCCCATTCGGTTAATAAAAATTCAGATTAAGATGTGAAAACTTCAAAGCAGATGGTTTTGCGCGGGTTCTTGCGGCCAAGCCCTGTTGAGAAGTTAGGCTTAAGACGTGGGGCATTCAGTTGTTAATGCAGTTGTCATTATGGTTGTGAAACTCCAGCAGGTAGTGCCGTTTGGGCGATCGCTCGATGAATACACCAAGCTGTTTAATCTCTCAGAATCTGACCTGCAAAAGCGCATTCTCAGCGTGGCTGATGGGCCTGCTAGCTTCAACGCCGAAGCCACCCTTCAGGGAGCGACCGTATTGTCCATCGACCCGCTGTATCAATTTAGCGTTGCCGAAATTCAGCAGCGATTTGACGCCGTTGTAGACGACATTATTGAGCAGGTACGCAACTCGCCAACCGATTGGGTGTGGAGCTACCATGCCTCTCCTGATGCGCTCAAAGCTAGTCGAGTTCGCTCCATTCAGACCTTCCTAGCTGATTTTGAGCAAGGCAAAGCCGAGGGTCGCTATCGCGTTGGAGAATTGCCGAATCTTGATGTGTCTCTGGGTCAATTTGACCTGGTGCTTTGCTCACACTTTTTGTTTCTCTACTCCGACCATGTAGACTACGACCTGCATCGAGATGCTGTCTTTGCCATGCTAAAGGTCAGTCCAGAAGTTCGGATTTTTCCACTACTGACCCTGATGCTGGAGCGATCGCCCTACCTCGATCCGCTAATTCACGAACTCACGGATGCAGGCTACCACGTCTCAATCGAGCAAACGGCCTATGAGTTTCAGAAGGGGGGCAATGAGATGCTGGTCTTGCGTTCTCCGTCATCATGAATGCAAGATTGATTTGTTGGGTAGCTTCTTTCCACTTGCGATGTATCGCTTGAGAATCTGATGGCAAATTCCACTCTCATTCAGCGAGCTAAGAGCGGTGATCCAGAGGCGATCGCCCATCTGATCAATCGACAGCTCAACGCCAAGGGCATCAGTGCCCAGGTCAGCGTAGATTGGGACGGTCTTACGATCGCGCTCCAAGGGCAGTCTCAGGCTCCAGCTCAGCAGAGTGCGATCGCTTACTTGCGAAAGGCGTTTGAGCGGTTGCAATCTCCATCCATTCAGATTATCCACATTCAAGGAATGCGGCAGGGAGAGTCTAAAGCAGCATGGGCAGACATGATTGTGCTGGAGCGATCGCCTCAATTCGATTCAGATCCATCTGAAGCTCCTCCCACGCCACAACCTTCTGCTTCCCCAGACGATGCTGACCCCGAATATTCGGAGTCGTCTGATTTTGCCACCCCCTCTTCTCAAGAGGTTCCTGCTGAGAACGAGCCCTACGGAAATGTTGCGCCTACATCCAGCGCCACGCTGGCATCCGAGTACAGCGACGATTTTGAGGCAGATTCTGATGACGAGCCCTCTTCGCGCTTCAATGGCACTCTCTTTCGCCTTGGCTGGCTGGCGCTCAATGTGCCGCTGGTTTGGCTGTTTCACCTGATGCCGCGCATTCTTGCCAGTCGGGGGTGGGACTTCGCATTGACCAGTCCACTCAGACCGTTGGACACCTATCTATGGGTCATCATGGTTCCTATTTCTCTGGGACAGTGGCTGCTGCTGCGCCGTCATCTATCGAAGGCTTACTGGTGGGCGATCGCCTTACTCATTCTGTTTTATTTCGAAGAACTCATGGGTGTTAAGGTGCTGTCGATTTTTGCACTGCAACGCTTTGGTATCAATGAATTACTGGGCTGGTTGCTCAATATCATCCGAGGATTTATTTTTGGCCTAGTCGTGGGCATTCCTCAATGGATCGTATTGCGGCGATCGCTCGGTCATGCCGTGCGAACTGCCAACTGGATATGGATATCGGCGATCGCCTGGATGTTTGGGCTAGGGCTACCTACTCTCTTCATCGTGATGTGGATGCCAAACTTCTTGGATCTTTCAGGCAGTCTGTATCCTCTGTTTCGCGTTGCAGTGACATTAGCAAAAGGCATGGACTCGCTCCTCTATGCTCTAATCACGGGCATCGTTCTAGCTCGCTGGATTCGCATCGCCAAAGCAACCCCAAAAACCCCGTAGGGGCGCACAGCCGTGCGCCCCTACCCGTGCGCCCCCACGAATTACGCAATCAGTTCCCCGGTTTCTTGGAGGGTGTGGAGGCGGTGATAGATGCCGCCGTGTCGCAGCAGTTCTTCATGGGAGCCGACTTCGGCAATGCGCCCCTGGTCGAGCACGACAATCTTGTCGGCTTCGCGCACGGTGCTGAGGCGGTGAGCGATGATTAGCGTCGTGCGAGTTCCTAAGATACTCCGCATGGCAAGCTGAATCGAGCGCTCTGACTCGTAGTCGAGGCTAGAGGTCGCCTCGTCAAACACCAGCACATCGGGGTTGACCAACAAGGCACGGGCAATGCCCAGCCGCTGGCGTTGACCGCCTGAGAGTCGCACTCCCCGTTCGCCCACCATCGTCCGATAGCCGCCCGGTAGCTGATGGATAAACTCATCGACTCGTGCGATGCGGCAGGCAAACTCGACTTCCTCAAAGGTCGCCTTGGGGTTGCCGTAGGTGAGGTTGTCGAGCAGGGTGCCGTTAAACACATCCACCTCTTGGTGAACGATCGCCAACCGCCGTCGATAGCCCGTCACATCAAGACTGCGGATGTCTTGACCATCCATGAGAATCTGGCCGGAGTTCGGTTCAAAATAACGAAACAGCAGCTTCACCAAGGTTGACTTGCCAGAACCCGATCGCCCGACTAGAGCGACAGTTTGATTGGGTTCGATCAGCAGGTCAATGTCGTCGAGAACAGGGCGATCGCTCTCATAGCCAAAAGACACATGGGAGAAATGCACCTTGCCCGTGAACTGGTAATCGCGAACCGTATCAGGCGACAGGGCCAGGGAGGCCGCATCGACGCCGACCGGGTGCTTCATAAACTCGTGAAAGCGCAGCATGGAGGCGTAGCGACGGGCAAACACTTCAGCAATGACGCTAATCGGCTCCAGTTCAGAGTAAGCCATGCTGGAAATCGTCAGGGTGGTGATGAAGTGTCCTAGGGAGATTTGGCCTTGCAGAGTGGCCCACAACGTCAACCCCAACACGCCAAACACACAGGACTGAATCACCGATCGCTGCCAGGTGAGCAGGTAGACGTAGCCCCGGTGAATTCGGTAGACCACAAACTTAAACTCACGCTCTAGGCGCTGTTTTTGCCGATCTAGCTCGGTGGCTTCGGTGGCAAACGCTTTCACGGTCTTGATGTTGGTGATGATTTCGGAGGTGCGGCTTTCGGTGTTTTCCATGTACCGATCGAGCACGTCTTCGTAGTCGATCAGGCGCTTCAGCTTTCGCAGGGTGAAGCCCAAAATGATAAGGAAAGACGTTAGAAACAGCAGGGCAATGCGCCATTCGATCAGACTGATGACGATAAAAATGCCCAAGACTCGAACTAGCTTTGGAATCAACTGTCCCGCAATTTCAGGATAAGTCCAGGTGTGGTTTGCCAGCCCTCGGGCGACCCGTCCGGCAATTCGTCCGGGGTTGTTTTCGTCGTAAAACTCCAAAGGCAGCGTCAGAATTTTTGCCATCACGCTTCCGGTTTGGTCGCGGCGCGATCGCAGCGGCACAGCCCAGTGAAACCAGGTGCCGATCCAGGGCTGAATGGGTGCCCGCACCACTGTGACAATAAAAATAATGCCCAGCAGACCCGCAATCAGGGTGTTGCGGTTGAGGGGCCAGCCGCCCCATGCTGCTACCGTGGCGATCGCCCGTTCACTCACCGGATCGACCGTCCCGGTAGATAGCACATTGAGAATCTGCCCCGTGGCATAGGGGACTATCAGGTCGATGACTTCAAACAAACTGTTGGCGGCAATGCTCAACAGCGCGATCGCCCAGTAAGGCCGAAAATAGTTGAGGATATCTTTGAATGTGGCCATGTCGTCACGTCTTTGTGAATGGGGCTCTGGAGGCGGGGCAAAAACTCTGCTGAATGTGAGGCTGTGCAAGCAAAATTTACTACATTTGTAACATAATTGTAGTATGACAACTTAAGATGTGCAATACAGCGCTGTGTCAGTGGAGCGAAAGAATTAGACACTCACCAATAAGTTGCAAATGCAGCTCTGCTCTGATTTGAACTCTGCTCTGATTTAAATAAGGCTCTGCTCTGAAACTGTAGACCGAGTTGTGCAATCTAAAATTTCCGGCTAGATTTTCGAAGCGGCTTGATGTAGAAAACTCGGCATGACGCACGCAAAGGCTGATATCGGTGCTCACGTAAGCAGCAACACTCAATCGGCAACGTCAAACCGTTGGTTTGATTGAGTGTTGTGGCTCCTTAACTTTTCCTGAAACCCTAAGGTTCGATTTGTGGGTAATAGCTGTGGCTAAAGCTGTGGCTAATAAAGACCCTGATTTATAGGCAGGGCGCTGTGCTTTCGCTCAATGACATGAGGATCACTCTAGACGACGCTGCGATGCTGTCAAATTTCTGGTGTCGTTTCCTAGCGTCGCTCTTTTGACTCGTCTGGGGTCTTCCTGCTCTCTGCAACTCATTTGTATATTGATTTTCATCTATTCAATCATCAGGTACAGCTTCTATGGCGAAAAAAACACGCGGGGCGATCGCCGCCGGACATCCCCAAACGGTTGAGGCCGGAGTCGAAATGTTTCGGCTCGGAGGCAATGTTTTCGACGCAACGGTAGCGGCAATGCTAGCCTCGTTTGTCGCTGAGCCTGCCCTCACCTCCATTGCGGGAGGGGGGTTTCTTTTGTCTCATACGGCTGACGGCACTGACACCCTGTTCGATTTTTTCTCTCAAACCCCCCACCACAGGCGACCCCTCGATGATGTCGATTTCTACTCGGTGGATGTCGATTTTGGCCCTGCGGTGCAGCAGTTTCATGTGGGGCTGGGGGCGATCGCCACTCCGGGAACGATTGCAGGCGTGTTTCGGGTTCACGATCGGCTAGGACGGTTGCCCTTTAAAGAAGTGGTTGCTCCGGCCATTCATCTCGCTAAAACCGGAGCCGAGGTGAATGACTTTCAGGCGTACTGTTTTAGTATTTTGCGACCCATTTTGTTGAAATCTGAGGAGATGCGATCGGTGCTGGCTCCCGACGGGAAGCTGGTGAAATCGGGCGATCGCACCATCATGCCAAACTTAGCCAATACCCTGGAATATTTAGCTGAAGAAGGCGTTGACGCTTTTTATGCAGGAGAGATTGGTAAGCGCCTTGTGCAAGACTGCCAAGATCACGGCGGCTTCCTGACTCGCGATGATTTGATGCATTATCGGGTGATTGAGCGCGAACCGCTCTGCACCTTTTATCGAGACGATGTTCTTCTGACTAATCCGCCGCCTAGCTCTGGCGGTGCCCTAATTGCGTTTACTCTGTCTCTGCTCAACCGTATGGATGTCGAGGCCGTGGGCTTTGGTTCTGCCTCCCATCTGCGGGTGCTGGCTCAGGCCATGCGTCTTACCAACCAAGCCCGGACTAATTCCTTCGATCGCCGCGTTTATGCACCCGACATTCTCGAAAATTTTCTGGCTGACGAACATATTGACTATTACCAAGAGCAGCTCCAAGCGCTCTGCAATGCAGGGTCGCTGAACAAGTGGGGCAGCACGACCCACATCAGCGCCATCGACGATGAGGGCAATGCTGCTAGCGTCACAGCGTCGAATGGCGAAGGCTCGTCTTACGTGATTCCCGGCACGGGCATCATGACCAACAATATGCTGGGTGAGGCCGACCTGCATCCGATGGGGTTTCATCAATGGCGCGAAAATATGCGCATTTCCTCGATGATGGCTCCCACGATTGTCTTGCGAGACGGCGTTCCTGAAATTGTCTTGGGCTCTGGCGGCTCCAACCGCATTCGCACGGCAATCTTGCAGGTGATTTCCAATTTGCTCGATTTTCAGATGCCTGTCGATGCAGCGGTCAAAGCCCCTCGCATGCACTGGGAAAATGGCGTATTCAACTGGGAACCCGGATTTGATGCGGAATCCATCCACCAGGAAACCGAAGCAGGCACCTTTCCCTTCGATGAAACTCTCAAGCCCTGGATCACCGAAAATATGTTTTTTGGTGGCGTTCATGCCGTGGTCAAAACCTCAGATGGCAGCTTCTCGGGGGCGGGCGATCGCCGTCGCGGGGGGGCGATCGCCATTTCCGGATAATTCGCGCGTTGCAATTCCCTGAACAATGCGATCGCGCGCGAAGGAATCGCGCCGAAATCTACGACTGATTGATACAATTACTTCGGCGGTAAAACGCTAAAAAAATACGGATAGCTCATCCAGTAGGCGGCTCAGAGAACGGTTAAGACACTGGCAACCTGTATAGAGCGAAGCCAAACACAACCCTTTAGATCCGTCCTGCTTGGGGGCACCAAGTGGACGTAAAACAAGTCGCCTGTGGAGGCGTTCCGACCAGGGATATTTGAGCTTACTCAAGTATCTAGGCGTGAGCCAGTGAAGCAGGAAATCTTTGGAGTAATCCAAGGAATCTCCACTCATATCGCCTGTCGGTTGAGTGGAGAGGATGTCAAAATGCCAGATGTTGCAGCGATGACACCGGGTTCAAAACTTCTATGGCTAACTCATCCTCAAATGACCTGCCGTCCTTGAGCGAAGCCACCTGCTGGGCGATTCTCAACGACGAAATCGAAGATGCGATCGCCAACCAGCTTGTGTGGCACCATCTCGGCTATCGCTATGACGCAGAGTCTCAACGCTGGAACACCGACGCCGTCGCCCCCGACTGGAAAGAGGCGTATCCCGAACCTCCCGATTTCATCGACAGCCGCCCCGCCACGGTGAAGCTGACGCGTTCGATTCCCAAGGCCAACAAGCAACTGCTGAAAGAACAGCTCGGCTTCAAAGGCTACAGTCTCGATGAGCTGATTCCTCGCAAAACCCGCCGCGCCACCATGGTCAACTGGCTCCTGAGTTATCAAAAAGACCAGGCAGATTAGATTCTTTGGAAGACTCGTTGGACTCTCATGAACAAACTGCTGTTGATTCCCATCTTGGTGCTGGCGAAGAGTTTAATCGCCATTCTCAAGGCCAGTAAACGCGGCTCAGGCACGGCATTGCCCGGTTATCTGGTGGGCAAGTACTTTCCCTTCACCTTTAAGCTGCTGATTCGCCAGATTCCCAACATCATCACGATTACCGGAACCAACGGCAAAACCACCAGCCAGACCATGCTCGATGCCGTATTGAGCCAGCAAGAGGGCGTCAAAATCCTGCGCAACAGCGCCGGAGCCAACCTGAGTCAGGGCATTTTGTCGGAGCTGATCAAGCAGACCGATCTGTTGGGCAACCTCCACTTTACCCACGCCATCTTAGAAGTAGAAGAGGCAACCCTACCCCGCATTGCTACTCTGCTGCGGCCTACGGTGATTGCGGTGACCAATCTCTACCGCGATCAGCTCGATGCCTACGGCGAAACCGACATGACCGAAAAGCTGATCCGCGACGGCATCGCCCAGTGCCCAACAGCCCGAGTGGTGGTCAACGGCGACGACCCCCGCACCTCTCGCCTCACCCAAGGACTGCCCAACCCCACCCACTATGTCTCGCTGCCCGAAGCCTACGCCAAGACCTTGCCCTACGAAGGCGACTTCAGAGGCAGTCAGCATCTCCATGAGAATGTTTTAAGAGCGGAGGACATTCACATCAACGCTGACCTCACCACTGACCTGGTTGCCACAGGAGATTTGGATGGCAAAGCGATTCAGCCCATTCACTTCAACATCAAGTCTCCCGGCTTTTTCCATGTCTACAACGCCCTCACCACTCTCACCATTGCCAAGCTCCTCAACGTCAGCGACGACCAGATTCGTCAGGGCTTTCAGCAATTTACTCCGGCCTTTGGGCGAGGCGAAGTGCTTGTGCGAGAGCAGGCGGGAAAACGGGTCAGCTATCGGGTGCTGCTGGTAAAAAACCCGGCCAGCTTTAGCCTCAGCCTTGACCTCATCAAAACCGTTCCCCAACTGAAGGTCATCTTCGCGATCAACGACAACACCGCCGACAGCAAAGACGTGTCGTGGCTCTGGGACAGCCAGCTCGAATATCTCAACCAGGCCACGATTGACTGGGTTATTTGCACGGGCATTCGCGCCAAAGATATGCAAGTGCGGCTGAAATATGCCTTCGACGATCGCACATCCAGCGATCGCACCCAAGTCAATGAATCGATTAAACAGGCGATCGCCCAAGCCTTTGACCGCGCCCAAGACGGCGACACCATCTACGTTTTGCCCACCTACACCGCCATGCTAGAGTTTCGTAAACACATGGGCAAAATGCTCGAATAATCCTTAATCCAAAATCCCCAATCTAAAATCCAAAATCCCCAATCTAAAATTCCATGCGCCTCACCCTCACCCACCTCTACCCCAACCACCTCAATCTCTATGGCGACACGGGCAACGTGCGCGTCATGCAGCGGCGCTGTGAATGGCGAGGCATTGACTGCACCGTGCAGCAACTAGAGTTGGGAGACAAGGCGATCGCCCACCACACCGATCTGTATTTCATGGGCGGCGGTCAAGACAACGACCAGATCGCCGTGGTCGAAGATTTTCACCAGCTCAAATACGACGCCATCCTCACCGATACCGAGGCGGGAGTCGTGTTTTTGGGCGTGTGTGGCGGCTATCAGCTCATGGGCCACACTTTTCTCATGGGCGACGGTCAAGAAACTAAAGGCTTGGGCATTATCAACGTCACCACAAAAGCTCCCGGAACGGAGGTGAAAGAGCGCTGCATTGGCAACCTCATCGGCAAAATGCTGCCGCCCATTCCAGACGAAATGAATCGCATGTATGGCCGCCCTTATGCCGTTCCTGAAACCCTTGTAGGATTTGAAAATCACTCCGGCCAAACCTATTTAGGCGAAAATGTCGAGCCTTTGTCGAAAACGCTGAAGGGCTACGGCAACAACTACACCGCCGAATTTGAAGGAGCCCGCTATAAGAATGTCTTTGGCAGCTACATGCACGGCTCGCTGCTGCCGAAGAATCCTCATTTTGCCGACTATCTGATTTGGCTGGCACTGGTGAGACAAACGGGCGACCCATCCCTCACCCTTGAGCCTCTCGAAGATGCTGAAGAATTTGCGGCTCATGAGTATTTTATTCAGCGCTATGGAGTGGCAGGGGCGATCGCCTAATGCCGATTTTGGATTTTAGGTTTGGCATGTTGGAACGAGCCACCAGCGTATATTCTTAAAAGGCTCTAGCGTTTTCATCTGCAATATTCATATCGCGCCTGAATATCGTGACTGAATATCGCGACTGGCTAGGAGTCTTTTTCGGAACTCGACACGGGCGAACATCGTCTCGGGAGTATCTGATCGCGTAGAATCCTTCAAGAAAATTTGACCCTCTCAGCAAAAACTCAGCAAAATCTTTCCAATTGTTACAACTTGTTTGGTTTAATAGTGAGATTCCTGTTCATCTGCTAAACCTCATCCCTTGCGTTTGCCATGACTAACTCATTGATGCCCTTGGGTACGCCCACCGCTCCGCGTAGAACCGACACCAGCATTTCAATCGTGGTGCCCATCTACAACGAAGTCGAAAGCTTGGGGCATCTGATTGAGGCGATCGCCACCTCGGTTCAGAGCATGGGCATTCCTTATGAGATTGTGTTAGTCGATGACGGCTCTCGCGATGGCTCCACCGAATTGCTGAAGCGACATGCCGCCGAGCGCAGCGACCTACGAGCCGTGCTTTTACGTCGCAATTATGGCCAAACTGCCGCCATGGCCGCAGGCTTCAACCACGCCACAGGCGATGTCATCATTACGATGGATGGCGATCTGCAAAACGACCCCGCCGATGTCCCCATTCTGCTTGACAAGCTCGATGAAGGCTACGACCTCGTCAGCGGCTGGCGCAAAAACCGTCAAGATGCCGCCCTCACTCGCCTCCTGCCTTCCAAAATTGCCAACTGGCTGATTGGTCAAGTCACAGAAGTGCGACTTCACGACTACGGCTGCTCCCTCAAAGCCTATCGCTCCGAACTCATCCGCGACATGAACCTCTACGGAGAGCTACATCGCTTTTTGCCCGCCCTCGCCTTCATCGAAGGCGGCAAGATTACTGAAATTCCGGTACGCCACCACGCCCGCCGCTTTGGTCAGAGCAAATACGGCCTCGGTCGCACCTTCCGCGTCGTCATGGATTTGTTCACCATCTTCTTCATGAAGAAGTTTCTGACCCGCCCCATGCATGTCTTCGGCCTCTTCGGCCTTTGCTCTGCCGGAATTGGCACGGTCTTGGGGCTATACCTCACCTTCGTAAAAATCGCTCTCGGCCAAAATATTGGCGATCGCCCCCTCCTCATTTTGGCTGTCGTGCTCGTGCTAGCGGGCATCCAGCTCTTGGGCTTTGGCGTCTTAGCCGAGCTCCTGATGCGCACCTACCACGAATCTCAAGGCCGCCCCATCTATCGCGTCCGAGAAGTAGTGGGTGGCAGCAACAGCAAAAACGGCGTCAAAGAATAGCAATATGACCTGAGTCCTCAACCGCACCTCATAGAAGAATCTCGCCTAAAATCTGCGCCCATCTGCGGATCACTTCTATGAACGGTTCTAAGGTGATTTTTGAGAACAAAATTACCGGACAACGGTGTGTTACGCTTCGCTAACGACACCCTACAAGCTGCGGATCACGTGCATTAACCGTTCTGAGCCAAGGCCAACGTTCCAGCCGTTCCGTCAAGCGTTACAGGAACTCCTACAGGCAACGTGGCGTTTTCACCATCGTGGCCAAACGGCAACCCCGCCACTACAGGGACGCCCAAATCGCAAAGGCGATCGCGCAACACTTCTTCTACCGAAAAGCTCGGCACAGACTCCGGCGGCTCGCACTGACTAAAGCGCCCCACAGCAATCCCCGCCACCTGCTGCAACAGCCCACACAAGCGCCACTGGGTCAACATGCGGTCAATCCGGTAAGGAGCCTCGCCCACATCTTCGAGCGCCAAAATCACTCCCTGTAGAGGAGGCTGATGCGTCGAGCCCAGCAGATGAGTCGCGACGGTCAGGTTTGCGGGCAAGAGTTGCCCTGTTGCTTGCCCCTCTACCCAAGAGATACCCTGCAACGGCTGAAAATCATGGCGCTCAACCCAGTCAAACAACCTTTCGACTGAGGCTTCCGGTTCAGCCGCCAGCGTTGTCAGCAGCGGCCCATGAACCCCGGATACACCTTGAATGCCTAAGCTCCAGAGCAAACTGGTGATATCTGAAAACCCAATCAGCCACTTCGGCTGAAGCGTTTGTCCGGGTTCTGCCCAACGCCAGTCTTCCAACAGTCTTGCGCCGCCCCAGCCGCCACGGGCGCACAAAATTCCCTTACAGTCGGGGTCAGCCCAGGCTTCCCGTAATTGCTGCCGCCGCTGGACATCTGTGCCCGCCAGATAGCCCCAGCGATCGCCATAGCCCTCAGCCAGCTTCACCTGGTAGCCGCGCGATCGCCACACGGCCAGCCCTGCCTCAAAGGCGTCTCGCTCTCTCAACGCGCCGCTGGGCGAAATCACCCTCACCACATCTCCGGGAACTAGCGGTTCAGGAACCTGACAAGATTGAAACACCGCCGCACCTCACTAGACAATCGAGTCCCATTCAAACAGCCTAAGCCCAAAAACCAACCGCATCAAAAAAGCCTGGAGTACTCACCCCAGGCTTAGAAACTATAAAAATTGTATTGCGACTTTGAGTCTATGTTTAGTCTCTAAGTCGAACAATCGGTTGCAATTGCACCTTCAACCTTACAGGTCAATCTGATTACCCCGACGATACTGAAAGTATGCCGCCACAAACAGCCCAAGGAGCGTGACCGGAATCAGTCCCAAAACAATACCCGACAATAAAGGCTCTACCACAAGCTTTCTCCTTCTTGACAACCCAGCCATACGTTCAATCTTAATTGACGTATTCGTGTTTTGCATTCTCTCATAAAACTTCATGCTCTTTTACCTATGCCGTCGGAAAATTGTCAGACCCCTCAGAAAAGAGCCTGAAAACGGAAATTGGCGATCGCCCTGCGAGGCACATACTAAAGCCTTGTACGCCAGTGAATATAGGAGTTTTACGGCTAAAAGAATGATTGCCGCCAAGCCTGACTATCCCAATGTAGAGATTAGAACTTGGGAAAACATTAAAATCACGGCAGCTTGGCATTAAGAAGGATAAAGTATTAATGTATGTTATTAATCAACAACATTTCTGTACAACGACGTTGACCAAAGAGCTTTTGAAACAGAACGTAGTCAACTCAGATGCCCTAATGCAGGGGATTGCGCTAGCCATTTTGGCGGGTTTGTTTGCTGTGCTTGTCTATCTATTGGGAATGTACCAGTATCAGTACTCTGACCCTTACATCAAATCTGTTTTATCTACGTCAGGCGATGTCGATCATGGTCACGCCATCTTTCAGATGAACTGCTCTAGCTGTCATGGCCTAGATGCTGATGGTCGTGTTGGCCCCAGCCTGCTTAGCGTTTCAGATCGAAAGTCACGGGTGGCACTGATTCGTCAAGTCACCAGCGGCCAGACTCCTCCAATGCCGCAGTTTCAGCCCTCTCCTCAAGAGATGGCCGATCTTCTCAAATATTTAGAAACGCTGTAACCTCTAAAATCAAAGGCGTTTGGTTAAAGCTTTTGGTTGTTGTGACCAATTTTTGCTGTTGCACTTGGGTCAGCTGCCCAGAATCTAAGCAAGCTACGTCTCATAAAGCTCCAAGGGTAGCGCATCAGGATCTTGAAAGAAGGTAAAGCGCTTGCCCGTGAGTTCATCAACTCTTATTTCTTCTGGCTGAATACCATGGGCTTCTAAATGGGCGATCGCCTCGTCGAGATCGGCGACTGAAAATGCTAGATGCCTAAGCCCACATGCTTCAGGGCGGCTCATGCGCTCAGGCGGGTTTGGAAACGAAAAAAGCTCAAGAGTATCTGTTTCACTGACTTTTAGATCAAGCTTGTAAGAGTTTCGCTCTGCTCTGAAGGTTTCTCGAATCACTGAAAACCCAAGAACCTCAACGTAGAAGCGCTTGGATACAGCGTAATCAGAGCAAATAATCGCTACGTGATGAATCTGCTGAATATTCACGTTAAGCATTCTCTACAACAAAATCGAAATGCGTACGAGCTTTGAGAACGCAGAGATTCAGGGATTGGACAAGACTTACAGAGCCAAGGCATCGGTCTAACAACAAAAAAGTAGAGCGCTAATTTCCTCGAAGACTAGGGAATATGGGTTCTTCAACAGCACGACGATATTCTTCGACTTCTTCGCTGAAGCCAATAGGCAAGACTCCCACAACGTTTTCGTGAGGACGAGCAATAATCACCCAGGTTTCCAGAACACCACCGGGTGCATTTTGAGCTGCCTCAACTCCTGCGGCCATTGCAGCTTTTACCTCAGAGACATCGCCCCGGATATTGATCACAAATCGAGCACTTCCGGCTCGAATGTAGTTCACCAGCGTTACTCGACCCGCTTTTACCATAGCGTCGGCTGCGGCAAGCACAGGTGGAAAACCTTTCGTTTCGAGCGATCCAACTGCCTCAGGCATTCTGAAACTCCTACAGGATAGATAAAAATCAATACAAATCCAAACTTTATTGTACGAGGC
>JBARXP010000423.1:0-2723 GCA_049647405.1 Elainellaceae cyanobacterium
AACAGGGTCAAAATGATGATGGTTCACCCGAACGACAACCCTGGTTGGTCATCGACATCACGGATACCGGAATTGGTGTGGAGCCGAGTCAACAGCATAAACTCTTTCGACCGTTTGTCATGGTAGATGGCAGCACAACACGTAAATTCGAAGGCACAGGGCTAGGTTTGGCGATTTCGCGAAATTTAGTAGAGTTGATGAATGGCTCAATTACACTGACCAGTGAAGGTCTAAATCAGGGTACAACAGTGACGATTACACTACCTGTTTTCAGCCTGCCTGCTGACCTCGAATCTGGCTCAGACCATTCCCTAACGGATCACGAAACAGATCACGACGTTCAAGAACAGTCGGCAGCTCAAGATACAACGTTTCAAAATGGGCAAAGTCGCCCCAATGACTTGTCTTACCCCAGTGGCCCTAGCGCAGCATCGACCGATTCTCCTTTAAACCTTAAGACAGAGGCGCACCAGCGACTGTCTTAGAGGCATGAGCATGTGCTGATATCATGAGTGGGACTCACAAGACAAGTGAACGTGGGTAACTCTTGATTGAATAGTAAAAAAATTGAATAGTAAAAAAGTCAGTAGTCGCCAGGTTTCAAAGGGAGTGCATCCCAGTTTTGCAAGTAGTCTACCCTCATCCCCTAACCCCTTCTCCCTAGGGTAGAAGGAAAACCGGAATTTCAATGTTCTGATGAATGCCCTGTTCTGGCGCTATTTTTCACAGCAACCTGCAAAAACGGGATATTCCCTAATCTATGCTTTTTAACTCCTTCATTTTTGTAGGATTTTTTGTTGTTATCTATAGTCTTTATCTAGCCCTTCAGAAAAAGCACCGGGCTCAAAACTGGCTATTACTTCTTGCAAGTTATGGATTTTATGGTTATTGGGATATACGGTTTCTGTTGTTGCTCATGCTATCAACAGGAATTGACTATATTGCGGGAAAAAATATTGACTCTGCGAGGGGAGAGCGATCGCGCCGTATTTGGGTATCTGTTTCTTTATGTGCCAACCTGTCTATTCTAGGATTTTTTAAGTACTGTAATTTCTTTATCGAAAGTTTTGCCTCTCTTGTTGAGAAAATAGGCTTTGATGGAAATATATCCAGTCTTTCAATTATCCTTCCTGTTGGAATTTCCTTCTATACGTTTCAGACGCTCAGCTACACTCTCGACATTTATCGGAGGCAGCTTAAACCTGTTTCGAGTCTTTTAGATTTTGCATTATTTGTATCCTTTTTTCCTCAGCTTGTCGCAGGGCCAATTGAGCGAGCTTCAACACTACTCCCTCAAATCACATCTCCACGAACCCTCAACATAAGTCAAATCAATGCGGGGATATATCTGATCTTGTGGGGTTATTTTAAGAAGCTGGTCATCGCAGATAACGTGGCAGGCTTAGCAGATGAAGTCTTTGAGGATTATTTAGATCTTGGAGGACTTGACCTCTGGATTGGAGCACTGGCATTTGCAATTCAAATCTATGGCGATTTTTCTGGTTACTCAGATATCGCTCGGGGTATTTCAAAGCTTCTAGGCTTTGACCTAATCGTGAACTTTAAACTCCCCTTCTTCGCTAGAAACCCGAGCGATTTTTGGGCTCGATGGCATATTTCGCTATCGACTTGGTTCAGAGATTACGTCTATATTCCTCTGGGGGGCAACCGTCACGGCACATGGAATACCTACTGCAATTTAATGGTTACCATGACCATTTGTGGACTATGGCATGGAGCAGCCTGGAACTTTGTCTTGTGGGGTATGTTTCATGGGTTCTTACTCATCGCACATCACGCAGTTCGACACTCTTGGACTCTGAACCACTGGAATTCGATTTGGAAAGAATTAAATTTTCGATTAAGCGGACTATTGGGCTTGTTTAGTGTCTTGCTGACAATGAGCTTAACGACAGCGGGTTGGATCTTTTTTCGGGCATCTTCAGTGAGTCAAATCATATATATGCTCAGTCATCTTGGACTCTCTATCTCTGAAGAAACCTGGGATCTATTCTCAGATTTACTGTTTTTCAGCTTTCCTTTATTGGCGATGCAACTTTATCAGGGAATCACCCAGGACTTGCTAGCCGTCACAAAATTAAATCTAGGTGTGAGAACACTTTTATATGGTCTTATGCTGGCATGGATTGTATTATTTAGCGATCGCGACAGTGCTGAGTTTATTTACTTTCAGTTTTAGAATGTCCTAAAGTTTGCCCCTTTTGACATTATTTTGATAGCACAGGGGCAGGAGCATAGCGATGCTATGCCCCTAAGGTGTCTCATGTCACTAGAAACCAGAACTAGGCATCAAATCCCAGTTGGCTCCTAACTATTGGCAAGCTGAGGCTCGGCTTCTTCTTTCTGCTGGGTGCTTTTCTGGGTTTTAAGCTGAATTAGTTCTACTTTGTAGCCGTTGGGGTCTTCAATAAAGGCAATCACGGTGGAGCCGTGCTTCATTGGCCCTGGCTCGCGCACTACTTTTCCGCCCTGTCCTTTAATTTTTTCGCAGGTTTTGTAGATATCGTCTACGCCCAAGGCAATATGTCCGTAGGCATTGCCCAAGTCGTAGGCATCAACGCCCCAGTTGTAGGTCAGCTCTAGCACGGTGTGATCAGACTCATCTCCGTATCCCACAAAGGCCAAGGTGAACTCTCCCCCCGGATAGTCTTTTTGGCGCAGAAGCTTCATGCCCAGCACATCACAATAAAACTTAAGGGACT
>JBARXP010000424.1:0-9774 GCA_049647405.1 Elainellaceae cyanobacterium
GGGACACCCTCTGGAACAAAACCCGTCGCAATCACGGTAATTCTCACTTCTCCCTGGAGGCGATCGTCAATCACGGCACCAAAGATAATATTGGCGTTGGGATCAACAGCCTCGTAGATAATCTCAGCAGCAGCGTTGACCTCATGCAGAGTCAGGTCAGAGCCCCCTGTGATGTTGAAGACAACTCCCTTCGCTCCATCAATCGAACTTTCAAGCAGCGGAGATGAAATAGCGGCGATCGCCGATTCTCTAGCCCGCGATTTGCCGGAGCCAACGCCAATGCCCATCAATGCTGAGCCTGCATCAGCCATGACCGCACGCACATCAGCAAAGTCAACATTCACTAAGCCCGGAATCGTAATGATGTCCGAAATCCCCTGAACGCCCTGACGCAAGATGTCGTCAGCAACCCGAAACGCTTCTTGAACCGGGGTCTGCTCAGAAATGACGGCCAAAAGCTTATCGTTGGGAATCACAATCAGAGTGTCAACGCGACTCCGAAGCGCCTCAATTCCTTCTTCAGCCTGCGACGTTCGACGGCGACCTTCAAAGGTAAAGGGGCGAGTCATGACGCCTACGGTCAAAGCCCCAACTTCTTTGGCGACCTCAGCCACTACAGGTGCTCCACCCGTGCCCGTGCCGCCTCCCATACCTGCGGTGATGAAAACAAGATCAGATCCTTCTAGTGCCGCAGCGATTTCATCTCGCGACTCTTCAGCAGCTTTTTGACCAATCGATGGATTTCCACCCGCACCCAAGCCACGCGTCAATTTTTGGCCGACCTGAAGTGAATTTTGAGCCGTGGAGTTCTCAAGAACCTGTGCATCAGTATTGATAGACCAAAACTCAACACCAGACATCTCGCTGGCGATCATTCGGTTGACCGCGTTGCACCCACCGCCTCCAACGCCGATGACTTTAATTTTGGCTACACTATCTGGCACGATTCGTTCACCCCTAGTTTCTTGCTGTGTTGCGCCCTCGCCGTTTGCTTGCCCCAAGTGTAGCCCAGAGTGGGTAAAAGGATTTGATGTATTCGCAGTGTTCATTAGAAGTGAAGAAACCGATTAGCGAAAGGTAAGAGTAGGGTTTTCTCGTCTTGGAGAGCATATCTGAGAAGTAATACTTATACCATGCAGTACCATGCCATGCCAGAAGACTAAGCAACAAATTTTAGTCTGTGACTCAATGGCTCAGGCGTTCCTGAACTTCTCTCGTTCACTATAGGGTAAGTTGCTTCAAAAACCAATGACCGCAATGTACAAAACAATTGACTAAAAAAATAGTCCTTGAGACGTTTTCAAGCTGTAGTAATTCAACCTTAGTTTGCGTTTCAGGCTTGTTGATTTGTCTTATTGGTTTGCCTTATTGATTTGTGCTGTTGGCTCATCAGCATTTTCCCAGTGATTGACCAGTGGTTGACCTCCGGTTTGATCTTGGTAACCCTTGAACAGATGAAGTTTGAGAGCTGGACAGATAATCTACAGCTTTTTGGGCTGATGACTTATCTCAACAGCAAAATTGAGTCACTAGGCATTAAAAGTCCACTGCACAATCCTGGGCTGCCTGCACCGTAGACGGCTAAAGCTTTAAGGATTTTTAGCTTGAATGACGGATGCCTATTTACGCCCTGATTTTGCTTTAGATCAAAGACTAACTTAGGGTGCTGAGTCAAGTTCAAAATTAGGTTCAGTAGAACGGTCATCAGAATCGGTCATCAGAATCTGTTGGCTCAGACTCATCTAATGTACGGGTATCATCTCCATTGATATCGGCATCATTGACATCGGCGTCATTGATATCGGCATCATTAATATCGGCGTCATCTACCCCATCCTCTTGAGAATTACGCGGCCATTCTAATGCTGGCAGAAGAGGCGTTGACGTTTGCCCATAGTAGGGAGTTCCAGGGTTGAACTGTAGTGTAGGGCTTTGGGGATCGTGAATGTCTATATACTCAACGGTGCTGATGTCGATCACGTCAGGCAAATTGCGCATTCGATCGAGGGTTGCGAGCTGATTGACAAACTTGTCTGGGGCGTAAGATCCGAGATGGATGACTCCGAGTTCTGAATTGATGATCAGGTTAGCGGGATCACGCCAATCAATCTCGTAGACTTGAACCGGACTCTTTTGTATGGCCTGGTAGAGCACCGTCCAGTAGGTCTGGTATCTCTCTTGCATCCCCACCAGACGCAGTTGGGGTAGATCGAGGTCTTGCTCAATGTTGAGATAGCTTTCTAGGGGCATCCAGATGCCGTTTCGGTCAATGAGCCCTGTTGGAGCGAGTTGCAAGGGGATGGCGCGGGCAGTTTGAGGCGTGGCTGGTTCTGTTAAATCAGATGAGTGAGTTCTTGAAGAGCCGATGTAGCTATTCCCAATCAGGACGGCGACCGGATGGCGTTCTGTAATGTGTACCGCAAGGCTAGGTGGAAACAGTCGGCGGCTCACGATGACCTGAGCGATAGGCCCACTGGCTTTGAGTTCGCGGGCGATCGCCTGGGGCTGCACATCGAGAATTGAGGTGGGATAGGACAGCGGCATCAAGTCGCGCACGGTGTCTTCAGATAAAAACTCGACTCCGTCTACTGAAATCTGCTCTACATCTCGAATCACCCATCCCGGCTGAGAAATAAGCCAGACTAGACCGCCTGTAAAGCTGCCCACCAAGAGCAGTCGCCAGAAGAGCCGAAGCACTCGCCATCGCCGTCGCCATCGCAATTGTCGCCGTCGTCGGGTGAGTTTTGAATGAGAAATAGTAGTGATGTGAGGCATAGCGGAGTTACGACATTGCCATTAGAGGCCATTAGAGCTGCCATTAAAAAATAATGGCTCACATAAAAAAATTAGAAAAATTTGAGGAGCAGCCCGTCATTCTTCTTCCGTCTGAGGCTGCTCCTGGGGCTGTTCTTGTGACGGCTCCTCCTGTGACGGCTCCTGAGAATGCTCCTGGGGCTCCTCCTGGGACTCCTCTAAGCGGGGATCTCTGACCTCGGCACTGGCGATCGCATTTCCCTGAGCTTGAATGAAACGAGCCCATCGAACCGCTAGCTCCATTTCTGTAAACGGAATTGCGAACGTCGAGTCATTTTTCATGTGCAAATGTAAATTTATATGTTTAACCCGTTCAGGCAAGTTGCTCCAATCTACAGCTTGGCCATCGCCGATGACCTGAATATCGTCAATATCCATCAACCAGCATTGCTGAAGCTCAATAGGCCCCCGACGAGTAGGTTTCCCCCAAACCAAAACATTACCTGTCAACCCCAACACGGCATAGATGTCATACTTCGATTGATCAAAAGACTGTGCCCAAACTTTATACGATTCCAGCTTTTGATATTCGCTCCACCCAGCCCAGGCCAATCCAATAAATACCGCCAAAAGCGGCAACCACATCAACCCCCGTGCCATGTCTTGCTCCTCAATTGGCCTTAGTTTACGTGCGTCTTATACTGCTTCTATTGTCCACCCATTCTCCGATTTAGTTTCTGACCATTGCTTCTGACTATTGTCTAATGACTATAGCGATCGCCATTAGCCTTAGGACATTTTTGGGAGCGCGCCTACAGAAATGTCGATGTCCTAAATAAGCTGACTCCAGCTATATCATGGGCGATCGCGGCCATTCACAGTCCTAGATAATTCCATCAGAAATTACGCACAACTCGCCTAATCCTGAATAAACTCGTTGAAAGGGTGGGCGCGACGCGCCCACCCTTTCAACAAAATGCGTAAGTCCTGTCCATGAAAGTTGATTAAGCCATAGGCTATGGTGAAGAAAAATGGCTGGAGTTCTAACCTGAAGCAATGAAGCGGCTTTTTTGGACTATTTTATTTTTCATTGGGCTATTTTGGGCCCTGGCGACATTTTCGGGACTTGCAAATCGAGGAACCTACGAGTCTCTGATTCTCGACTTTCGCGATGATCTGCCATCGGAGCAGATGACCCAGGAATTGGGTGCGATCGCTCAACAGTTTAGCCTTGATCCCCAACCCAACAGCGATTTTTCTGAAGCCGATCACGTCTATGTCGTGAAGGGCGATCGCCAGGTCTTGAGAGCTCTGCGGCGTTCAGAAGTCAAAGAGCTTCTAGAATACGCCGAGCCTAACTATATTTATTCGCTACAGTCTCAACCCAACGATCCCGACTATTCGAAACAGTGGAACTTTCGCAGCATCAACATCGAAGCGGCCTGGGCTGAGACTCAAGGCGAGGGAATCACCGTTGCGGTGATCGACACGGGGGTCAGCCCTGTTCCAGATCTGGAAGAAACCAACATTGTTGAAGGCTATGACTTTGTTAATCATCGCAAAGAGGCTCTAGATGATCACGGTCACGGCACCCACGTGGCAGGCACGATCGCCCAATCGACGAATAATAACTTGGGCGTGGCAGGCATCGCTTACAAAGCCAACATCATGCCCCTAAAAGTATTGGCAGCAGAGGGAGGCGGCACGGTTGCAGATATTGCTGAAGCGATTCGCTATGCTGCCGACCACGGAGCCGATGTCATCAACATGAGTTTGGGTGGGGGCGGTGAGAGCACGTTGCTGAGTGATGCGATCGCCTATGCCCACAGCAAAGATGTCGTAATTGTGGCCGCAGCGGGTAACGCCGGAACCAATTCAGCCTCCTATCCGGCTCGATATGACCAGGTGATCGCCGTCTCAGCTCTCGATTCATCTGGGGCAAAAGCGCCCTATTCAAACTATGGGGCAGGCGTCACGATTTCGGCTCCCGGTGGCTCAACGGCGACGGGTGAAGAGGGCGGCATTTTGCAAAATACCCTTGATCCCCAGACGGGCGATTCAATTTTTCGAGCCTTTCAAGGTACCAGCATGGCGGCTCCCCATGTGGCTGGAGTTGCGGCTCTTGTGAAAGCTTCAGGCATTCATGATCCCGACCAGGTAACAAAGATTCTGTACGAATCGTCTCGAAAATCAGAGAACGATGAGTTGAACTATTTTGGCGCGGGTCAGCTAGATGCGGCAGCAGCAGTGACGCTTGCCAGTCAGAATAATCTGTCGTTTCGCGATTTCTTTGGCTGGCTACGCCGCAACGGCTACCTCAGCCTCCGCTTCTGGTTTGACGGCGGAGTAGTGTCGCTGATGCCGAAGATTCTCATGGTGGTCGGCTCTTATCTCTTAAGCTGGCTGTTGCGCATTTATCTGCCCGCCGTGTGGGGTGGCTTTTTCACCAGTGGACTGATTTTTGGCAGTGGGGGACTGTTTCTCCTGCGGGGGCTCTATGTGTTTGACTTGCCCCAGTGGCCGCTGCGGGTTGCAGGCAGTTCTCTACCTGAGTTAGGAACGGCAATTCAAGGCAGCAACGTGCTGAATCCGATTACGGCTAGCGTCCTGATTCCCTTTTTGCTGCTGGCGCTGTTGTTGTCTCATGGCTCGCTGAAGTGGCTGGCCTTTGGCACGACCTTAGGCGTAGCATCTTGCTTAGCCGTTAGCGCAGTGCTCGATCCAACAATGGCTTGGCTGGGCAGTGGGGCGATCGCCCGCAGTTATTTGGGAATCAACGCCCTGCTATGCTTCTTACTGGCATATCTCGCGCTAAAAGCGGAGGCAGAAAGGGTATGAGTCAATCGGTAACTGTTGAAGGCACCGTTCAGAAATCAGCCATGGGCACGGGCACATGGGCGCTAGCTGGCGGTGGCCGCACCTACGAAATTTTCAAAGGGCAGCCCCAAGACATGTTGCAAGAAGGAAAGCGAGTGCGGGTCACAGGGCGCATTCGTGAAGATGTAATGACGATCGCCATGATCGGCCCAGTGTTAGAGGTCGAAACCTTCGAAGACCTGTCTTAGAAGACCTCTCTTAGGTGAAAGACTCATTGCAGAATCAGAACCAGAGTCGTCCATTGGAGGGTTTGACCCGTGGCTCAAGCTGAAACAACTCCCTCATCTCTTGTCCCTGGCACTCTTTGGGACAAAATCAAAACTCAAACTCAACATGCCCTCGCCATCGGGGCGCTGCATTCGATTCCAACCCAGTGCGAATTCATCACAGATGGCGGCATCGAGTTTGTGGTGCGATCGCTCGATAACCTAGCCCGCAAAGAAAAAGCCCGCAAGCAACAAAACCGGGCTAGCTCAGAGGGCAAGTCTGCGAATCCCTTTTTGCCCTATGAAGCCGATCTATTCGTCAGCCACCTTTCAGGCTCTCACCTCTGTCTGCTCAATAAATATAACGTCGTCGATCATCATCTCCTGATCGTGACCCGTGAATTTGAAGAACAGGAAACCTGGCTCAACGCCCGCGATTTTGAAGCGCTGTGGCTGTGCATGGCAGAAGTAGACGGTCTAGCGTTTTACAATGCCGGACGCGATGCAGGGGCGAGTCAGCCCCACAAGCATTTGCAGCTTGTGCCTATGACTCTCACTCCGCGCACACAAATTCCGGTCGAACCTCTCATTGGTCATGAAAATTCGACTCCTGAAGCGTTGATGGCGTTGTCTCAGCCATACTCAATCCAGGCATTTCCCTTTCCCCATGTTGTCAAACAATACTGCCTCGACCCCCAGATGCCGAGCGCAGACGCAGCGGCTCTTTTAACGGAGACATATCGTCAACTCGTAAATACGGTAGAACTCGGCACGGTGCGAGAGGGCGATCGCCAAACAGGAGCCTACAACCTGCTCGCCACTCGTCGCTGGATGATGCTAGTGCCGCGATCGCAAGACAGGTTTGCCTCGATTTCTGTGAACTCCCTAGGATTTGCCGGATCTCTTTTCGTATCGACTGAAAAACAAATGAAGACCCTCAAAGATCACGGCCCAATGACATTGTTGAAAAATGTCGCATGGTCATAATGGATACTTCGTGAGTGATCCAGTTTCAAAAGTTTCACGCTTTCTTTGTCATTACTACAGAGTTATGATAGTGAAGCGGGGTGTAAGGTCTTCCTCTGAGAGAGTAACTCAGACTACTTAAACCTAAACTCTTTAAGCTGTAGACTCTTGCGGGTAAATGCCATGCTAAACGCCATGCTAAATAAAACAGGACAGAATGAGCCCTGTTCACCCTATGAAGCAATTCTAAAGGGCCTTGATCAGAGAGGAATGTCGTCTAACAAACTACAGGAATCGGCTGCACCAGAAGATTTAAGCAGTCGCAACGTATTTCCTCATGAGCAAAGCCGAGAACCAGGACTTTACGACGCCGTCCTCACCCGACACGAGAAGCGATAAAGAGGTAGCCTATTCGTTCACACGACGAATGACTTTCCCTAGAACGCCTAAGCTGCCCATTCAGTCTCCAAAGTATTGGGTCAAAGAAAAAGATCGGTATCTGCGTCAAATTTTGATCGAAGATATTCAAGATTTGACGGGGAGAGACCTCGTCGTCTACTTCACCAATACAGGAAGGTTAGATTACCGAGATGCGGATGATATCTCGGAAGTTTTGGATGACTGTCAAAGCACTGGAATCGATCTGCTGCTTCAGACCCCAGGCGGTGTTGTCGATGCCTGCGAAAAAATCATTAGTGTTCTCCGACTGCGAGGGGGCGAATATCGAGTTGTCATTCCGAGCTGGGCTAAGAGCGCGGGGACGATTATCGCCCTATCCGCAAGCAGCATCGTCATGGGCGTAAATTCAGAATTAGGCCCGATCGACCCTCAGTTCAACGGCATCCCCGCTGAATTTATTCGAGATGATCCCGATGAAAAATATCCCTACAAGCAGATTGCAGAAAGCGCGATTAGCCGGACCAAAAAGTTAGCCAATCAGGTTTTAACCAAGGGAATGCTGCGAGACGGTGACCCGACTCAGGTTGAGAATCTTGTGAACCAGCTGTCGTCGGCTCAACGATACGCCTCTCATGGTGCGGTCATTAACGCTGAAGATGCCAAAAGTCTGGGGCTCAACATCACCTATCTCGCCTCTGACTCAGAGCTCTGGAAAAAATTATGGTTGCTGTACTGCATGTATGACTTTGATTGTCAGCGGCAAAACTTCGCCAAGATTTTTGAAGGGCCACGCGTCAGCATTGCTCGTCCACTGCCCCAAAAGTAGCTGTTGGGATACTGCTATATCGGGCACTTTTAGCTATCGAGAATAATTTCTCGCGTTTAAAAGGCCAAATTTATCATGTCAGCGAGGAACTTTTTACCCTCTGTTGCTGACGTACAGATTACACCTCTTTCCAACTAGCTCTCTTCTAAGCATGTCTATTTCGGCACAGCGTCTCAGATTCTTTTCTCTTGATTTGAGACATTAGATTGTGATATTTGCGTCAAAGATCTGTCCTTAGTATGATTTTATGCCATTCTCAGCATGTTTTAAGTTATCAATGTTTTGCTTATAGATACCATCGTTTTTGGCGATCGCATCTAGAAAGAGAGTTGCCCTATTTTATGGGAGACCTTAGACGCCTACTTTTAAGAGGACATCGGGAAGAATTAATGGCATCAAGCAGAAAGTATGATGGCGAATTTGAGAATATTAGTGGATCTCTCTAAATAGGGTTCGGAGATTACACCCTAAAGCCTATGTTCCAAATTATAAAAAAGTTGCATCATAGAACTAACGCCGTATCAGCAATCTATTCTTTTTGCCTGAAAGTAGCTCTCTCTAAAGGTCTTGAACGCACATAGCCATGAGACTGAATCAGATTAAACAACAGATTTGTCTCGGCTAGGAGTACACTTTTCAAGATCCCCAAAGGTCTGACTCGAAAGGCATAGCCAGAATTTGTTGCTGGCACCTTAGACATCCAATTGCACAAAAATCAGTTGTTTATAGAGGAGGACAATATCTAATTCAAACAATTCAAACGCTAAATTGTACCCAACGACAGATCATGTCAATGCGATTTCGCAGCTGAAGCTTTAATGATAGTTATCGGTGACCTTCAATGGCCTTTGCCCATGAAGAAATAAAAGGAAACTCAAGATTATTCTCTTTTCATTTCTTGTTAAGCAGCGGCGGCTAAGAGACTCACCCTAAAGGGTGAATCGCGCACCTTTACTAAACCCTAACATTACAATATTATTGAAGTAAGGTGAAATCGTTATGAGTTTAATCAGGCTTAACTGCTAGAGAGGAGATGTGTGGAGAGTCAAAAAGATTAGAGCAGCTCGATTAGAGATTCGCAGAGGATTTTTCTAATGACCACTAGCCGAAATCATTCACCCATCAAAGATATTTACCAGTTAAGGGCGCGATGTAAGCACTGGCCGCCATGCAACTAAGTCCGCTATGCAACTAAGTTCGCCGCGCAGCTAGGTTTACCGCACAACTAGAAGGCTGTGTCCTGCCAAATGTCTGAACATGACTCGTCAATCATCCTCCAGTCCTCTTTTGACAACCTTGTGAGAAAATCTTCCCTCCGGGTCTTGATTGAGCACCGACCCAATACATAGTCTTAGAACTGTATCCAAAGCAATATTGATTCTTTTGATTCTGACTGTCAACGCTTCATTTGCCGACAGAGCCTATTGCTCCCTCAGAAATTTATCAAGTTTTCGCTAGCTGTCTTTGAGATTGAGTCTTTAAAGGGTTAGCAGGTCATTCACCACCGAAGAAGTCTTTGTCGGTCGGCTTCTCGGTTTACGTAAAGTCTATCCGACACTGCCGAACGCACTCCACTAGAACCCATGCAAACTGCAACTGCCAATCTTGGCGATACCCAGAAAACGAAGTCAATGTTTACTGCCGACATGGTACGAACCTATCTGCATGAGATTGGTCGTGTGCCTTTGTTGACCCATGAAGAAGAGATTATTTTCGGGAAGCAAGTTCAGGCGATGATGCCTGTTC
>JBARXP010000425.1:0-1604 GCA_049647405.1 Elainellaceae cyanobacterium
TCATCTGAGTCGGCTGGCATCAGATACAGACTCAGATTGTTGAGCCCTTCATCGGTGAAGGTTTCACCCAGGTCGTAGATGTCGTTGTTGTTGCTGTCATTGAGCAAGACTTTGCGACTCCAGGTCAGCGTTGCGGAAAAATAGCTGCCTGCCTGAAGCGGCGAGCCAATCACATAGTCATGGTATTGAGAAGCGGCATCAGAGGCAGAGACGGTACGATAGTCCCATCCCATGACGGGCACGACCCCATCTGGACTCCACTGACCTGCGCTGAACTGTTCGTAGGCTCGATAGGCGTTGAGATGTCCTGTGCCTAGAGCCGCAGAGAGCGGACGAGTTCTATCGCTATAGGCATCCAAATCAATCCAGGATCTGTTGCGATGGTCAACCAATGTCCGAGCCATGCCCAGGTTTAGGCCGTCTCCACGGTCTTGCAGCTTATCTGCCGAGTTCATCATGACGGCTCTCATCAACTGAGAGTTGCGAGAATCAAGACTCCAATTTGCGGCCCGGTTGCGCAGTTGGCGATCGCCATATTCTTGCAATAGCGCCACCATCGCTGTGACATGGGGTGCTGCAAAGCTCGTGCCTGTTGACTGGGTAGTACGACCATCGGGGTTGATCATGCGAATGTCTGTTCCGGGAGCCACGAGGCTAATCGAACGGCGATCGCCCACATTGCTCTCTGTGTCAGGCGATCGCCCGACGAGGTTATTGGGTTCGCTGCTGAGGCTCGAAAAATCGACCTTGTTAAACTGACCGTCAATCTCTCGCGAATTGGAGACGGTCATGCCGTTGTAATGATCCGTCGGAATCGGAATTCCGCCCCGGCCTTGGTTGCCCGCAATCACATACAGCACGTTGTGTTCATTCGACGACCAGTCAATACACTGGGTCAAAAGCGCATTGCCATCAAGCTGCGGATTCGGTCGAGGATCTCGAACAAGAGACTCCCCAAAGCTAAAGTTGATGGCGCGCACGTCATCACCATTTTGAGAAGCGACCGTTTGCGAAGCCAAACATTCCTCTGGCTGACCACTTCGTCCCAACACCCCAATCGCTGATGAATAGAGCCTCGCATCAGGAGCAACTCCCGTCAGCCCTTTGTCTCGGCTAACCATGACGCTGGCAACGTTGGCGGCGTGCCCATCGACTAGCTCGTTAGCCTCTGGCAATGAATCCTGAAAAAAGACCTGATTGACCCGTACAGCAAAGTTTTCAGGGGCGGCTTTGTCTAATCCAAACACCGAAGGACGACCAATTTCGACCTGACCAATGGCAATTTTGCGGCCTGTTAATCCATAGGGCTCGGCGTGCAGGCGCAGGGCATCGATCCCCGCTTCTCCGACTGAGGTCATGAGCGCCATCACAGGATGAGCCACAAAAATGGCGATCGCCCCTCCGGCCATCCCCATCGACCATTTCATTACTTTTTTAGAAAATCTTACCCGCTCAGAACCTAAACCATTGATACGGGGTTGAGAATGCTTCGATCGCCAAGCCACAGGCATTATTCTCCAAAGACGGTCGGTTATCTTGATCTTTAATCCTATGATGCATGTCCCTTTCAGAATCTGCACGAATTTAAGAAAAATCTGTAACTT
>JBARXP010000426.1:0-4431 GCA_049647405.1 Elainellaceae cyanobacterium
AGGCGCGCGATCGCATTCAGTCTCTCCTCGATCAAGACGGGCAGCATCGCATCAACGAAGTGCGGCAAGCCTATCAAGACTGCATGACCGACCACTGCGGCGTCTTTCGCACAGAATCGGTGATGGAAGAAGGTCTAGAACAATTGCGCCAAGTGCAGAAAAAGGCTAGCCAGATTTATCTCGACGATAAAGGCACGCAGTGGAATACCGAAATTCTTGAAGCGCTGGAGCTACAGAGCTTGATGACCGTAGGCGAAGTCATCTTGACTGCGGCGCTCAACCGCCAAGAAAGTCGTGGAGCCCACTGTCGCGAAGACTATCCTGAGCGAGACGATGCCAATTTCTTGAAGCACACGCTGGCCTATCATTCTGCCGCAGGGGTAGACCTAGCCTATATGCCCGTCAGCATCACCCAGTTTGAGCCTAAAGAACGAAAGTATTAATTTTTTCAAGTTTTTTCAATTCATGGTTGCTTCTCCCGATTCTTCGACTCAGACTGCAAACTCGACCGCTCCAGATGCAGCAACACCTGCCTGGTTTCGGGCGATCGCCCAGCCTGCCACAGAGTTTCCCTTGACCCCGCTGTCGATTGTGTCGGGGGCAGTTCCGGCTGGGCTACAGGGCAGTCTCTATCGCAATGGCCCCGGACGACTAGAAAGGGGAGAACAGGCCGTTGGGCACTGGTTTGACGGCGATGGCGCTGTTCTTGCGGTGCATTTCACAAATGAGGGCGCAACGGCGACCTATCGCTATGTGCGCACAGCGGCTTATGTGGTCGAAGACGCTCTTGATCAGTTCCTCTACGGAGGGTATGGCATGACCTCCCCCGGAGCCCTATGGGAGCGCTGGGGCAAGCCCGTGAAGAACGCGGCGAATACTTCTGTGCTGGGGTTGCCCGATCGTCTCCTGGCCTTGTGGGAAGGGGGCAACCCTCACGCGCTTGATCTGGAGGATTTGAGCACCATTGGGCGCGACGATCGCCACGGAGCCTTGCACGATAATCTCGCTTACTCAGCTCACCCCAAGCAAGATCCGGTCACAGGCGAAATCTATAACTTCGGCCTCACCCCCGGATTAAACAGCACGTTAAACCTCTATCGGAGCGATCGCACAGGCAAAATTCTTTGCCATGCCACGGTCAAGCTAGAGGGCACCCCCCTGATTCACGACTTCGTGCTGGCAGGTCGCTATCTGATTTTTTGTGTGCCTCCGGTGCAGATTAACCTGCTTCCGGTCGGGCTTCAGCTCCAATCTTTTAGCGATGCCATGCAGTGGCAGCCCCAGCGCGGCACACAGGTTATCGTGATCGATCGAGAAACCCTAGCCGAAGTCAGCCGCAGCACCGCCGATGCCTGGTATCAGTGGCACTTCAGCAACGGCTATGAGGATGCAGCGGGTCACGTCGTGCTGGATGTGTTGCGCTACCGTGACTTCAAAACCAACCAGTTTCTCAAAGAAATTCCGACAGGCGATCCTCATACAGAAACCAAAGCAACGTTTTGGCGGATGCGGATTGATCCTCAAACGGGGAACGTCTTGTCTCAAGACGAATTGCTTGATCGGAGCTGCGAGTTTGCCGTCGTCAAACCCCACCAAGTCGGGCAACAGGCAGATGTCGCTTTCCTCAATATTCATCGCCCTGGAGCCAATCTGCAACGCGAGCTATTTGGGGCGATCGCCTGTTTTTCTCCAGAGACTCAGGCATTAACCGTCGCAGATATGGGCATCAATTGCTACCCGTCAGAACCGATTTATGCCCCTGATTCCCAAGAGCCAAACCAGGGCTGGGTGCTGACTGTCGTTTTTGACGGCAACAGCGACACCAGCGAAGTCTGGATTTTTGACGCCGAGGGGCTCGATCGAGATCCCGTCTGTCGCTTACGATTACCGCGTATCATTCCTCACAGTTTTCACGGAACCTGGGTCACAGGAGCTACAGGTTAGGTTCAGAATTTGCGGTACAGTGCAAAAACGGATCATCTGGAGGTGCTCATGTCTGTTGTTTCGCTGCTTTCGATTCATGGCGATCGCCTAAATCACAACCTCAATACTCTGGCTGAAATCGGCAAGCTAGAGAAGGGTGGAGTTCGCCGTATCTCCTTCAGTCAAGAAGATCAGCTGGCGCGCCAGCTTGTGAAGAACTGGATGGAAGAATCAGGCATGACCACATGCGTGGACACGGCAGGCAATTTGATTGGTCGCTATCCTGGCAAACAAAATCTGCCCGCTCTTGCCACAGGCTCTCACATTGACTCTGTGCCGTCTGCGGGGCGCTACGATGGCACCTTGGGCGTCTTGGCAGGCATTGAAGTCGTGCGTGCCCTCAAACATCATCAAATCGTGCTCAACCATCCCGTTGAGGTCATCGTCTTTACCGACGAAGAGAGCAGCATGATTGGCGGCAAGGCGATCGCCGGAACGTTGAACCCTGATCCTGACTACTATCGCCGCAAAGATGGCATGTCGATTCAAGAATGCCTCAAGCGAGTCGGGGGCAATTGGGATGCGATCGCCACCTCACGCCGCAGCCGCGACGATATGGCCGCATTTGTAGAGCTGCATGTCGAGCAGGGCGGCGTACTAGAGTCAAATCAGGCCGACATTGGCGTGGTGCAAGGCATTGTCAGCATGAACCGCTATAACCTGACGGTCACAGGCAGCCCCAACCATGCCGGAACAACGCCTATGGACATGCGCCAAGATGCCCTCGTTGCTGCGTCTCAGATTGTGCTAACCGTCAACCAGCTCGCCAATCATCTGGCCGATGGCATCGTCGCCACGGTAGGGGCGCTCAATGTTTGGCCCAACGCCACCAACATCGTGCCCGGACGGGTTGAACTGACTCTCGATATTCGTGATCTGTCTACCCAAAATGTCATGGCGCTCGTAGAACGGCTCAAGATGCAAATCGAATCGATCGCCCATCAAAATCAAACGTCGATTGAAATAGAGCCAGCGCTCAATGCCTTGCCGACACTGTCTTCTCCCAATATCATGCAGGCGATCGCCCAAGTCTCAGATCAGCTTAATCTCAGTCATGTCGAGCTTCCGAGCCGAGCCGGACACGATGCCCAGGAAGTCGGGCGAGTGACCGATATGGGCATGATTTTTGTGCCCAGTCGCGGCGGCATCAGCCACTCTGAAGACGAGTACACGCCTCCAGAACAATGCACTCAGGGAGCTAATGTGCTGCTCAATACGCTGATACAGCTCGACCGTGAGTATTCGTGATCCCAGCAGGTGAGGGGCAATCGCCCTTTCATACCCGCAGTTAATTTTATAGTCAATCTACATCTATGGAAGTACAAGCCAACGCTTCGCATCAGAGGTTGAGGGGAGTGCCAGCTTGCCAAAGTCCGGCTGCATGCGATTGTTATGTGCTGCTGTAACGTTTGATGCTTTCATATTCCTTCTTTGGAGATGGCCACAATACTATTTTGTAATAATCGTCGGCATCATCCCACTCGGTTGTTATTGACTCTAGCCCTTTTGCTAATGAAAGAATTGAATAGTCGCCATTCGGCATCTCTACTCTTGCAGCATCTGGTAAATAGTCAGTACAACCAAATACAGCACACTTTCCTGACTTAACCTTGAAATATCCTTTCGAGGCATGATCCCATTCATCTAATTTAACCACTGGTTCGCTTTCGTGAATTTCAATTTCAAATTGAACGTCAACGTTTCGAAATGTCCCTACAGCTATTGTGTTTTCTGCCAACGCAAGCTTTATGTCAAGAGCCTTATCCGTCCATATTTCCGAAGTGTCATCCGATGACCCATCATCCATGACATAGACTTGGAAGTAATCTGCAAACAATTCGAATTTGTGAGATTTCATTTATTGAGAAAGCATATAACTATTAATTAGAGAAAAAGTTTCCGCCTAAGATCCCCTTATGGGTAAATAGGTGGAAATATTTCAGCCTAAGATTCTATGTTGGGCTGATAGGTAGAATTACGTCCATCTAAGATCCCGATATGGGTAAGCAGACTCAGCCCAGTATCATCGTCCCTCCGCTACTGGGCTGAGTCTGTTTAGAGTTTGTTCATCATCTCGTTTCAGGCCGTCTACTCATGCAAGCAGAGCCTCGTCCCGAGAAGCTACTCGTTCAGGTTTAAGATGCGATTCGTCTAAAGCATTTCGCCCTTCTTTTCTTCTACGGTTGACTCAGAACGACAGTATGCGTATCCTTTTTCATTAAGCTGTTTGTTTCGGATAGCTTAGTTCAGAACTCAAGAACTTGGCACCATCTGCGAGTGTTACAGCACTCACAGATGGCTAACCCACCGCGACTGACTGTACCAGTCGGGGGGCTAACGGTTCATGGTAAACCGTGGCTGCCTCGAATTGCACACAATTGCGGGGTAGCTAAGGGACTGAGTTCTGGTTTCTTCCTGTCGTTTATTTCTACAAGGAACCAGAACCTC
>JBARXP010000427.1:0-9556 GCA_049647405.1 Elainellaceae cyanobacterium
AGATGTGTGTCTTTGCAGAGATGGAGCATGTGTGCGGCTCAATCAGGTCATTATTGCTCACAAAGCTGGAGATGCGCTGAGTAAGCGCTCTGCCGAGAAGTGCGTAAAGCAGCTTGAAGCGCGAGGCTGTCGTGTTTTGATGGGGCCAAGTGGCCCCAAAGACAATCCGTACCCCGTATTCTTGTCATCGGTTACTGACCCTATCGATTTAGCGGTGGTTTTTGGCGGAGACGGGACGGCTCTAGCGGCGGCTCGCCATTTGGCAGAAGACGGGATTCCGATTCTTGCGGTGAATATTGGAGGGCATCTCGGCTTTCTAACCGAATCGAGTGATGATTTTGAGGATACAGAGAAAGTTTGGGATCGTCTGCTGAGCGATCGCTT
The DNA here is from genome assembly GCA_049647405.1 of Elainellaceae cyanobacterium. Lineage (GTDB taxonomy): Bacteria > Cyanobacteriota > Cyanobacteriia > CAKZMO01 > CAKZMO01 > CAKZMO01. The sequence continues at coordinate 385 of JBARXP010000427.1, forward strand.
CGCCGTCCAGCGACGGATGATGCTTCAGGCTACGACCCACGAAGGTGGGCGTGCAAATCTGGAGCCGATGAGCGATCGCTATCTTGCCTTAAACGAGATGTGTGTCAAGCCTGCTTCAGCCGATCGCATGATCACGTCAATTCTCGAAATGGAAATTGACGGCGAGGTGGTCGATCAATATCAGGGTGACGGGTTGATAGTCGCCACTCCAACAGGCTCGACCTGCTATACCGTTGCGGCAAATGGGCCAATCATGCATCCGGGAATGGATGCACTGGTCATTACGCCGATTTGTCCCTTGAGTTTATCGAGCCGCCCCATCGTGTTGCCGCCGGGATGCGTCGTCAGCATCTGGCCTTTGGCAGACAACGACCTCAGCACGAAGCTGTGGATGGATGGGGTCTTAGCCACATCAATTTGGCCGGGGCAGCGCGTAGATATTCGCATTGCTGACTGCAACGCCCAATTTATTATCTTGCGAGAAAACTATTCTTACTACCAGACTCTTCGTGAGAAGCTGCACTGGGCAGGAGCGCGAATTCGCTACAGCAATAATCACCGAAACTAGCCTAGGGCTTCAGTAGGTTTGGTGGCGATCGCTATCTGTGAGCGATCGCTTCTACACGATGAATCATTTTCGCTTGCTATCGAATTCAAAGAAATTAATTGCTCAGGTGTCGTAGCGGCGATGAAGCCCCACCAAAATTCCCTGAATATGAACTCGGCTGGACTCATATCGCTGTGGTTTATATTCTCTGTTAGCCGCTTTGAGTACAATCCATCCATCTGCTTGATGCACATACTTTAAGGTCGCCCCTTCGCCTTCAACCCAGACGGCTGCAATCGTTTCTAACTTCAGGTTTTTAATGTCTTGAATCGGGCGAATGATAGCAAAATCATCGTTGCAGATGTGAGAGTCAATCATACTTTCACCTGCAACTCGAAGCGCATAGTCGGTGAGTTGATATTGAGAACCCGATACATCGATATAAGAGCATAAATCAGAAGGCTGCTCCACTACATATCCAGCTTGGATCACTCCGCGAAGAGGCATATTGCCAACTAACAGTCTGTATGTTCGTGCTTGCCTATCTTTCCAATCAACATATCCTTTTTCGCGAAGTTGATTTAATAGGTCTTGAACTTGCTTCATCGATTTCCGACCAAACAGACCAGGTAACTCTCTCACAGTGGGCGGATGTTGGTGGGCAAAAATATATTCTCGAATACAGTCAAAAAGCTTCTGCTCTTTCTCTAAGAGTGGTTCCATAGATGTTTGATGATAGTACTTAAATATTATACTCAATTCCAGAACTTTTGTACTATTTAACATACTTAAACGTCCCACGATTTCAGGTGAAATCGTGGGACGTAGATTTTGAATCAGAGGATACGCCTTTATATCTTGGACATGAGCAAGCAACGAAACCCAGCGCTATTGCTTGTAATCTGAAGCCCATAAAAAGCGATCGCCCTTCACTCAGCGATTGTCAGGACTAGTCTTAATCCATCCCTTCAATTGGCGCAAAGCCCTGTCGCTGAACGTTTTCGCTGACATGGCGAGGCTCTAAGAACTGAAGCAGATAGTCTGGGCCACCCGCTTTTGTACCCACTCCCGACAGTTTGAAGCCGCCAAAGGGATGCCGCGCCACGATCGCCCCGGTAGTGCTGCGGTTGATATAGAGGTTGCCGACTTCAAACTCTGTATATGCCCGATCGATGTGGGACGGGGTGCGGGAGTAGAGTCCTCCAGTCAGGGCGAAGTTGGTGCCGTTGGCGATCGCCAGCGCATCATCAAAGGTCTGAGCCTTCAGCACCGCTAACACGGGGCCAAAGATCTCTTCCTGAGCAATCACATGGTCGGGCTGAACATCGGTAAAGATGGTGGGGCCAACGTAATAGCCCGTTTCGGGCGTTTCCATCGATAGCGCCAGGGTCGATTGCTCTTTCCCTTTTTCGATGTATTTCTTAATTCGGGCTTGAGATGCCGCGTCAATCACGGGGCCAACTTTCGTGCCCAACTCTTCAGGATTGCCGACATTGAGAGAACGAGTAGCCTCGACCAATCGCTCGATAAAGATGTCGTAGATCGGCTCCATCACGACCACACGAGAACAGGCCGAACACTTCTGGCCGCTGTAGCCAAAGGCCGAGTAAACGACGCCCTGCACCGCCTGATCCAAATCGGCGCTTTCATCGACGATGATGCCGTTTTTGCCGCCCATCTCCGCGATAACGCGCTTCATGTGCTTCTGACCGGGCTTCAGGGTTGCGGCCTCGGCATAGATGCGACAGCCAACCTCTTGCGATCCGGTAAACACGATCATGTGAGTGTCGATATGCTGCACCATATGGGCTCCAACGGTGGAGCCGCGCCCTGGCACGTACTGAAACACGCCATCAGGCACGCCCGCATCTACCAAGATTTCTGCAATCTTGGCAGCGATTACCGAGGTAGACTCAGCAGGCTTCAGGAGGGCACAGTTGCCTGTGACTAGAGCGGCCACAGTCATGCCTACGGGAATCGCCAGGGGAAAGTTCCAAGGAGAAATCACGACCACAGTACCCCGTGGCTGGTAGAGGTAGCGATCGTTTTCTCCGGCCACGTCGTAGATATAGCCTTTGTCGAGCCGCTCCATCTCCGTGGCATAGTAGCGACAAAAATCTGCCGCTTCTGACACCTCTGGATCAGACTGGTGAAGGGTTTTGCCCCCTTCCAATAACATCCAGGCACAAAGCTCGGTGCGACGGGCTTCGAGCAAATCTGCGGCCTTGCGAATGATGGCAGCTCGCTGTTTGACCGGGGTTTTCTTCCAGCCCTGGAACGCTGCTTTCGCTGCCTGCATGGCTTGTTCGGCCTGATCGACATTGAGCAGCCCGACTTTGCCCACCACCTCAGACGGATTCGCTGGATTGACCGAATCGATCATCTCCTGAGTATTGATTCGCTTGCCGTTGACCAAGGGCAAATAGCTCCGACCCAACTGCTGCCGCACTTGCTGAACGGCGGCGATCGCCTGTTTTCGCTGTTCGGCGTCGGCAAAATCAGCATCAGCAGAATTTTGGATCAACGTGTGAGATGCCGTGTTGAGCGTCAAGCCCGAATCTTGGCTATCGTCGTCGTCTAGCATCAGGGGAGGAGCCAGCAGCTCATCTGCCGAGGCGTCGCCCAAGCTCTGCTTCACAAAGGAACTGTTAGCCGTATTTTCGAGCAGTCGTCGAATCAGGTACGACATGCCCGGAATCAGCTCCCCGTAAGGACAGTAAACCCGAACTCGGAACCCTTGATCCACCAGAGCTTTTGCAAGTTTGTCACCCATGCCATAGAGCACCTGTAGCTCAATCCGCCGGGGGGGAATCTTGAGGGCTTTGGCAATGGCGATCGCCTTCGCCTGAGAGCGACCGTTGTGGCTGCCGATAGCGGCATAGAGATATTCGTGGTTTTCGAGCAGGGTCTGGGTCATCTGCTCAAAGTTCACGTCGGTCGATGACTTGTGGCTGTAAACAGGCTGAGGCCAGTGATTTTGGCGAGAAATAATGGTTTCCTGATCCCAGTAGGCTCCCTTGATCAGGCGAACGCTGACGGGAGTGCCCCGCTGTTTGGCCCAGGCGATCCACTTCTGCAAGTCTTCGCTGCTGTCGCGCAGGTAAGCCTGGAGAGTCACGCCAATGTCAGAGCGATCGCGAAACTCCTCTTCCATCAAAATTCGCTGCAAGATGGCAATGGTCAGATCTTTGTAGCGATATTGCTCCATATCGAAGTGAACCATTGCCCCTAGCTCTTTGGCTCGGCGCAGCAGGGTGCGAATGTGGCCGCTCACCTTCGCCTCGCTCCCCGCCGCATCAAGGGGATCAAACTGAGAATAAAAAGCCGTCAGCTTCACCGACACCTGCACTTTCGAGAGGGGAATGCCATCGGCCTCGTCGATTTGCGGCACCTTTGACCAGTTCTTTGAAGCGTCAGTCAACTGCTTCATCAGGTCAAGATAGCGGGTTAAATAAAGCTCCGCTTCTTTTTCGGTGATCACGGCTTCACCCAGCAGATCGACGGTAAACGCCATTTTCTGTTTGCGAAGCTGCTCGATGGTCTTGAGGGCCTGCTTTAGATTTTCGCCAGCGATATACTTTCGAGCCAGAGTCTCAACTCCGGTGGCGATCGTCGTTGCGGCCACCTGCCCCGGCATTGAGTCAGGATTGGCAAAGTTGAGCATTCCCTTGAGGGCGCTGGGCAGCTCTACGGTCGAATCGCTGAGATATTCCTGGAAATGGCGGGCGACTTCTGCCTTGCTTTTGAGGGAAGGCAGACAGTCGATAAAGCGAAACATCTGCACCCGCAAGCCGGGATTGCCCATCGTCCAGTCGAGCAGCTTGTCGTCCCAGCGCATCTGGTCGCGCATTTGAGACAGCAGATTTTTCTTCTCCTTTGTGGAGTTTAGGAGTTGGCGGGCGATCGCCAGCGTATCTTTTTCGTATGGATTTTTAGCGAGAGGAGAGTCGGTCGGTCGCGAAGCTTGAATAACCACGGTAGTATCAGTCCCTTTTGAATGCAGCACATTAGTTCAGCAGCTAGGAGGGGCGATCGCTCGTCTCATCGATCGATCACACTCACTCTTTCATATCCGTGAACCCAATGATTTTTAATCGGCCTTTTTCTTTAATCTTACGAAGTTCAGAACTATCTTCTCGTCATGAGAACTCTGAATCTTCAAAACTCTTTAGTGATCTTCAAAGAGTAATATCCAAAGATCGGCTTGAAGACCTATAAGCACACCCTAACGTGCATAAGTTGGTCTGAAGTGTTCATATCGTTACATTAATCAACCACATATTGAATAACGTCATGGTTAAAGACCACAAGCATCAGGTTGGTTGATATGGCGATCGCCGTTTTGGTTTAAGGGGATTGCTGAGAAAGAATATGCCTTCTGTAGAGTGTCGAATAGCCTTTCAGGCATGGCTACGCTAAAGCGTAACGCGCCGCTGAGCGGTCATTTTATTTCCAGAGATCGTCTAAGGGGCGATCGCACGATCGAACTCAATCAAAGAATAAGAGTCAATTCTTTGGAACAAGCCCCTCGATCCGCTTCTTGGATTAGCCTTTCGGATTAACCTCTTTGAAGACTGATTCTTTGCAGACCAATTCCTTGCAGACCGATTCTTTGCAGACCCAAACCTTTTCAGAAGAGCACAGACTTGCAGTACAGATTTGCAGTGCAGACAGTTCTGCTCGTTCTACCCCACTAGCAAGTTTTCTTCTGGATAATGCACCACAGTAGGCTTCGGATCGCCCAGCAGAGCCGAAATCAGGAGCAGCACCCCGACTCGTCCGACATACATCACAATAATGATGGCCAGCTTTCCCAATATCGAGAGACTGGCCGTGATGCCTGTAGAAAGTCCGACTGTGGCGAAGGCAGACACCACCTCAAAAAGCACCTGCATAAACTCAATCTCAGGATCACTAAAGGCGATAAAACTGGTGACGCTGATGACCGTCACTCCAGACACAAACACAACTCCAACCGCCTTCATAATGAGCGTATTTGGAATTTGCCGCTGGAAGCAAAGCACTTCTTCTTTTGACCGTAGCACTGCTTTGGTGCAGCTAAATAAAATGCGAAACGTGGTGGTTTTAATTCCGCCTCCGGTGCCACCCGGATTCGCCCCGATAAACATGAGGGCGATAGTCAGCAGCAGCCCAGTCGTGGTGAACTGCCCGTAGTCTACGGAGTTAAAGCCTGCCGTGCGGGGCATCACAGAATGAAACCAGGCGACCATTAGCTTCTCACCCAGAGTAAAGCCTCCCAAAACAGCGCTGTTGCGATACTCAATGGCAAATAGAGCCAACGTTCCCAAAATGAGCAAGAAGGTGCTGGTACTGATAGAGATCTTAAAATTAAGCGAAAAATCTGCGTGTTCGCGTCTTCCTTGGAGGCGATCGCGCCCCCAGATATACATCTCCATCATCACCTGGTAGCCTAAGCCGCCGACCAAAATCAAAAACGGAATCACCGTGTTAATCGGAATCGAAGTCGCGTATTGAGTCAGGCTGTCTGCAAATAGACTAAATCCAGCATTATTGAAGGCGCTAATGCTGTGAAAAACAGCAAGCCACAACCCAAAAATTGCCCCATAGTCTTTTGAAAAAACGGGATATAAAAAAATCGCTCCCAGAAGTTCAAACACCAGAGTGAGGACAATGATCGACTTCACCAACTGCACTGCATTAGACAGCCCCCTCAAGTCGAGAGATTTTTGAATCGCGAGCTTTTCTCGCAGGCCAAAACGCCGCCCCAGCAAGATCAGCAAAAACGTGGTGGCGGTCATGTAGCCCAGCCCCCCCAGCTGAATCAGCAGCAGAATCACCATTTCTCCAAACAGCGAGTGATGGGTTCCGGTATCGACCACAATCAGGCCAGTGACACATACCGCTGATGTAGCCGTAAACAGCGCTGTTACAGGGTCATTCCATTCGCCTGTCGCGGTCGAAAACGGCAGCCATAGTAGAGACGTTCCTACTCCAATCAAGATGAGAAAACCCAGACAAATCGTGCGTGCAACTGTCATGTCATATTTTGTGGGTCATGTTTACGAGTTCAGGATTGGAGGAGCGAGGAAAGAGAAGTCAGGAGAGAGGAGCAAGGAGTCAGGAGTCAGGGTTTTCTCAATCGACCCATAGCGAACTCAGCAATGCTAGAGCTAAAGCGGTGTCCATTCTAGAATCTTGGTTTTCGGGTCTAAACTCCACCGTAACCATTGCGATATTTGGCACGGTGATTGGTGTGTAGAAGAAGCCGTGGAAGACTGCATAGCTGCTGAAGCATCGGCTGAAAGCTCGGCTGAAGGCTCGGTTGAAGCATCGGCTAAAAGAATGGGGAACTGCGGCAGGTTTAGGGCGCGGCGGGGAGCTAAAGTGGCTAAGGCGATCGCCTCTCCTGGCTCACAGATACCCCACTTGACCAAGTTTTGGACTCCCACCAACAGCGGATGGGTAGTGCCTGCGAGCGTTCCATCTTCTAGCTGCGCCGTGCCGTTTTGAATCTGAATTTGGCGAGTATCCCAGGGGTAGGTGCCATCAGGCAGCCCCAAAGGCGAAAGCGCATCACTCACCAGAAATACCTCCTGGGGATACCTAGATTCTGTAGGGGTTGTCACGCGATCGCCACGACTGGCTCGCATCAGCACCTCTAGCATGGTCGGACAAACATGTTGCCCATCTGCGATGAGTCCGCAGGCCACATCAGGATGCACCAGCGCAGCTCCTAACAGTCCTGGTTTGCGATGGTGCAGACTCGGCATTGCATTAAATGCATGAGTCACCATCGTTGCACCTTGGTCGAAGGCTGCTTGGGCTTGCTCTGCTGTTGCTTGAGAATGGCCGAGACTGACGACAATGCCGAGCGATCGCAAGTACGGAATCACCGATTTTGTTGGGTCTAGCTCTGGCGCTAGCGTCACGACTTTGACGCAATCGGCATAGTCACCGAGTATCTGCTTGATCACATCTAGGGTCAACGGCTGAAGATGCTCTTGGGGGTGGGCTCCCCGCTTTTCACGATTGAGGCACGGCCCTTCTAAATGCACGCCCCAAATCTGCGCCACTCCCGGCTTTGATTCCTGTTGAACTTGACGTTGCACGGTTGCAATCACCGCTAAGGCGCGATGAATATTGGCGATCGCCGTTGTCACTAGGGTCGGCAAAAATCCGTCGATGCCTTGCCGACCTAAAAAGCGACAGATTTCCATCAGCGGCTCAATATGGCGATCGTCCAAATCTGGAAAAGCCAACCCCAAGGCTCCATTGATTTGAAGATCGACACCCCCGGGGGAAATCCAATCACCGTTCAAATTCAGCGTCTCTTCTGCATCAAAATCCCCCGTCGAGGGGTTGGGCGATCGCTCGACGGCCAAAAGGACGCCGTTCTCTGACAAAACGACTGAATATAGCCCTTCATATCCGGGCAGGCTGGCATTTGCAAACCGACGGCCCTTCGCGAGTTCCGCAGCACTCCCCTCATCTAGCCCCCCCTCATCTAGCCCCATAAAATTGCTAAGAGAGTCTCCTGTTTTCTTGGCATTAGAATATATTCGCATCAGACCTTGAATAGGGATGAATAGGGATGAATGGGGTTGAGATTTAGTATTCGCTCCAAACCGCACGAGACATGATCTGCTGGGGCAACGGGCGATCGCGACAGGCGCACCTACGCAGACTTGTTCATCCAAATTATTTCATCTCTACGGACTCTGATGCAGCTAGATTTAGGCTATTTTCCTGATTCGTACACCCAGTAGCGATCGTCTCACACCAAAAATCATCGAAGAAATGAGTCAAGCCGAAGCCTCTAACCGCTCACTCTAATGGCTCAAGCCTCTAAATCATTTAACCGTCTATCCTTACAGGATTTCTGCTCTGTTTAAGGGATTTCGCAAAGCGTGACCTCCGCAACAATTATGATGATCTAAGTATGAAAACAATGTTAAATAATGATGACTTCTTCTTCTAAAAAAGGACTGTAGACACGCCTATGACGTTCTCAATTGTGGCTTGGGATCCGGATACAGGCATGACGGGGGTTGCGGTTGCGACCAAACATTTAGCCGTAGGAGCGCTGGTTCCCCATGTCAAAGGAGGCATTGGGGCGATCGCCACCCAGGCTCAGACCAACCCCTTGCTGGGCATTCGCGGCCTGCGTATTCTCGAACAACGCACCGTCGTTGAGAGTATTTACGACGAAACTCCGGCAGACGCGGTAATCAATGTGCTGCTGCGAGACGATGAGCAGCGTGATGAGCGCCAGGTTCACCTGGTTGACCACAACGGTCGCACGGCAGCCTGGACGGGGAATCAGTGTGTCGATTGGGCGGGGCACTTTACCTTTCCCAACTTTTCTGTGGCGGGTAATATGCTCGTCAGCGAGGAAACGCTGCTGGCCATGGCAGAAACGTATCAATATGCCCAGAGAGAAGAGTTTTGCGATCGCCTGATTCGTGCGCTGGAAGCGGGTGATGCCGCCGGGGGCGATAAGCGCGGTCGCCAGTCGGCGGCGCTCTATGTGATGGATACGGAGGTCTATCCCCATCTCGACTTGCGGGTTGACCACCATGACAACCCCATTGCGGAGTTGCGCTATCTGTTTGAAGAGTCGCGGAAAGACTACTACCAGTCTTT
>JBARXP010000428.1:0-2342 GCA_049647405.1 Elainellaceae cyanobacterium
CTCCACGGGCGTGTCACCCATAGCAACAGCGTTGACTCTAGAGCAGACATACTTCGCTCAATGCCGCGCAAATGATTGAGAAAAAGCCACTGGAGTGACGCCTCATGGCGACTCAACTGCTCAACCCCCACAAGCTGGAAGGCTGGCATCGGCGCATGACGATGCTGTTGTTCTGGGGGAGGATTATGCTCTAACCATTGAGAAATTTGGGCGATCGGGTCAGGATTATCAAGGCTGAGCTGCAAACTCACAAGATAGGGATAGGGCTGATAGCGACCTCTGCCCACTCCTGAGCCTGTGCCTGTGCCAGATAACTCTTCCTCTAGCCTTTGAACGAGGCGATCGCGCAACTGCAAGTCGTCACAAATGCCAATAAAAACCTGCCGTCGAAGATTGAGGGCGAGAGCCGACTTCAGCCGTTGATACGACTGCTGGTTAAAGTCAATAACGGTGTGGGAAATAGCTTGTACCACAGGTGCTCAAGAAGAAGGGTTAGGGCAAATTCATCTGAATCAACTGGCATGATCGGCATAGAAACCACCACCCACGATCAGAGAAGGCATTGGAGACATCGCTGCAACAGTTGCAAAGATCGATTAATATCCAAGCATCAGATAATGCTATCTACATAAAATTCAGGTCGAAGTCAGGAATATCTCCAGGTTTTGTATGATACGCAAAAGCTAGGATATACGCTGCGTTAAGCTGAATGGCGATAAGTCGAATGGCGATAAGTCGAATGGCGATAAGTCGAATGGCGATCGCTAAGAATTCTGAGGTCTACTGCATCTATGAGTCCGCAACTCCTGCTCAAACACAGTCCGCTTTCCGATATTTACCGCCACTTTCCAGTCCAGTTTGTTGAAGTTGAAGGGTGGCAGATGGCTGCTCACTTTGGGCTTCTAGAGCGAGAGCGTCAACAGCTCGACACTGGAGCCGTGCTCGCAGACTGGTCACACATCAGCAAGGTGGCTTTTTCTGGACGGGCTATCGCCAATGGCATTGAGGGGCTCATCAGCGCAGACGAGTTAGGGGCGATCGCACCTCTCTCTAGTCGGGCTGAGGCGGCTCATGTTCTCTGTCGCCTGACGCCCAACGATCTGCTCCTTCTTTGCCAACCCGGTCAAGAGGCTGGCTGGTTAGACAGTGCGATTCAGAGTCCCGTCAGTGTGATTAACCAGACTGGCGCGATGGGCTGTTTTGCCTTGGCTGGGCCTCGCCGAGACGAAGTGCTAGAACGCTCAACGGCCCTAGATTTACGGCGCGATCGCGTTGGGATCGGTGCAGTCGTGCAGACGACCGTTCATACAATTCGCTGCACGCTCTACAGAACCAAGACTCTAGATATTTTGGTGCATCCTCGCAGTCTTTCAGAATCTCTCTTCACGGCACTGATCGATGTCGGCATCAGCGCTGGTCTTATGCCAACGGGGCTTGAGGTGTTACCCGTCCGGTTTGAGGGCTGATTGGTGAGCGGGTCGATCCGCTCACCAATCAGCTGATCGATAAATTCTAGGGCTGTTGTTAGGAAACTTAACCGCGCCAAAATCTTACGTTAACGCCACGTTCTCTAAATCTTAAGCTTTGCTCTTGATACTTTTAAACATAAAGTCAAACAAGCCATTATGGGATCTGAACTACTACTTTACTTAGTCCTTGGCCTCGGAGCAGGTAGCCTTAGCGGATTAATCGGCATTGGCGGTGGTGTTTTAATTACACCCGCATTAATTTACCTATTTGGCTTTTCTCAGCACGACGCCCAGGGAACAACATTGGCACTGCTTGTGCCACCCATTGGCCTCCTGGGAGCATGGACTTATTTTGATCAAGGCTATGTTGATGTCAAAGCGGCTGCTTTCATCTGCTTAGGATTTGTCTTGGGCGGTCTGATCGGCGCTAAATTTGCTGTCAACCTGCCAGAACTGTTTCTCAGTCGATTGTTTGGAGCGGCAATGATTTTAGTTGGCTTGAAAATGATTTCTCGCTAATCTCAATCGTTTCATGTTCGGTCATTCCACGCTCAAGCAAGCTAAATCCAGATAGACATCACGTAAAGCGCCGATCGGGAGGAGGAGGAATCTTATCGGCAGAATCAGGGCCGTCATTGGCGATCGCCAACAGCAAGCGGCTGAGAATGCGGCCATCTTCTAGCCGATACAGATTAAACTCTCCCCCAATTTGCTTCATCAGCGACTGGCAAATATTCATATGCAAACCCGGAGGCGTGTCTAGCGCAGACGGAGCCAGCATATCGGGCGATCGCCCTTCATGTAATTCTTCCAGCAAAATAGGCTCCACCAGACCGTTGTCAGTAATCGACAGCTCCATCCAGTGAAAATCTA
>JBARXP010000429.1:0-2983 GCA_049647405.1 Elainellaceae cyanobacterium
ATGTCTTCCAATCGTTCCCGCTGCTCAGCACTTAAACGGATTTTGTTTTCGTCCTTTTTTCCTCGCCCCATCGTCAAACCCTCTATATCAACACTTCCTATTACATCATTTTAGCTGTGTTGATCCACTACGAATAATTAGGACTTCCTACTTAACGTTGCCTATGACCCGCCACAGGAAGCCTCGAACTCCCAACCGATCACCTCTCGGCGGTCGGTGTGCATTGGGGTTGTGGGGCAGCTAGCAACATTCGCTAGGATGGTGACAACAACGCAACAAACTCGGTGGCCTTCACAATCGCGATACTTTCATAAGCTGTTAAAGTCAAGAGATGTTTATCCCCGGTGACAATATGAGTTGCACCCCCGACCACGGCACATTCTACAACCATGTCATCATCTGAATCGGCTGGAACTGCTTTGAGCGTTGCAGAAATCTCAACAAGACGGGAAAAGCCACGCACCTCATCAACAGCAGCCTGAGTCATCTCGTCAGAGAATTTGAACTTTAGGAGCAGTTTTTCAGCAAATTCATCCAAGATCTCTTGACAAGTCACAGACTCAACTTGCCTAATCTTTGCCAATGCCAGACACCGAAATGGATTACCGTTTGAGGACAGCAACGCCGAGAGCAGTATGTTAGTGTCGAAAACCGCAACGTACTGCATTAATCCTCATGCACCACGTCATCAATGAAAGATTCGCGCTCTTCTTCAGACATTGCATCCCAGTTGTAGCCTCGTTCTTGAGCAACTAGCCTGACTTTATCAGCGCCATACTGAGATAACGATTCCCACTTCCCCCACTGCTGAAGGAGTAGGAATTTGAGTATCTCAACCTGCTGTTCGACTGACAACTGTTTGACCAGTTCAACAACTTGTTCGTTACTCAAGGTTAGTATTGCCATCCTTCACCTTTAAGGCTCTATGCTCTTTTATTGTAAGCGAGAGTAGGATTGTAGTTGCTGATAGCAGTGATGAGGCTAACTCCAATGAGGCTTTCGACCGTTTGTTGTGCTGAAGGGTTGAGCGGCTATGGAACACTCATCTGTATATCAACGTAGGTGTTGTACTGCTTCTATCTAACTTTCGATGGTCAGTGTACATGGGCGTTGTTAGACTGCGATCGCCTTCATCTTCCCTTCGAGCCAGAGCGCATCCCTCGGCTTAAGTCGGGTATGCGTCCGGGCGATCGCCAACTCAGCGACTACTATGATGCGGGGGCGATCGCCCAAGTCGAGCAGGACTATGCTCTAGAGCTAAGTCTTTTCCATTACCCATCGCCTGTTTTGTCTGGTTAGGCTTAACAGCCGGAAGGCACTTCCGTTTCTAGATCTCAGCCCAGCCACAATCACATGGGTGTCAATCACAATTTGCGGAGTGGGCATGTGATGCAACCCTGAGAATGATCATTGGCAACCCCTCAATATTATCTCTTCAAGATGAATGACAGGAGGTGATTTTTCATTCTCACTAATCAACTGTTGCGTTACGCTAGCGCTAACACGTCCCACTGGAGAATTAAGGCTACTTACTGGGTTTCCTTTCGTCAATCCAGCCTACAGCGATCGCACTGACTATTTCTTACTAGATGGTTGCTCACACCCAAACGTCGGTTTGAGGCGAAAGCAGTCTTTTTCGTCTCGGCCTTACATGCTGCCTAACGGCAAAGCTGAGCGGTGTTCAATAATTCTGGTGATGCACTAGAAACTGCCGTTGCATCCGCTCCAGCGACGTGTTAGGCCGCTGGCATAATAGAGTGTCGAAGAAAGTAGTTGAGATGGAAAAACATTGCTCTAGTCATTTACCATCAATAGCCTTATTAATCGTCGAACACCCTACTTTTTATTGGGTTTAGTACAAAAGACGCAACCATAGGATTATTCCTATATTGAGTAATACATATCCAGATACTTTTCTGATATTAGATACAGAATTCATTCGCTCATACACCTTCTTGATGCTTGACAGGGTGTTTATTCGCTCATCAAATATGCCAAAAGATGCTAAGCCTGTATAGATAAAAATAAGTCCCACAGCAAGCGAAAACCATTCAACGGTAACAATTTTATCGAGCATATTGGAACCTTTTAGCTGATTCAGGTGCCTTTGACCATTGTCATGGTTAGAGAAAAGAAGCGGGCTAACGATGCCCATCACCCGCCGCATATAACCTTTGCATCATAACCGATCAACTTTCGACGGTCGGTGTTCATGGGCGTTGTTATGCAGCGATCACCTACAGCCTCAAACACGCGAAAACGCTTTGCTCGATCTATTCCTCACCATCTTCTTGTGTGTAGAAGCTATTGCAGTAAATATCAAAATCGATGCTCAGATTGCGTTCAGTTAGCTGTTGCATTATTTGGGGGGATAGGGAGAACTCTCGATTCAAATCATTAAGGAATACACCGCAAAAGACATTGCCATAAAAATTACTTAATGCTTTCCAGGCAGTAGGCTCAGCAGAGAGGCGATCGAGCAAGCGACCGACCTTTGTCTCTAAAACACTCGTATCCTCCTCTGCACTCTTAAGTAGCCATAAACCTGTATCGGCAACACGATGAGAACGCTTACCAGACAAAATATCCCCTTTACGGTAACTGTTTGTAGGTTGGCAGCCTAGCAGAGCAGAAACATCATCCGGATTTAAATCATCACCAAGAAAGCGTAATGACACCTTCACTCGATCAACATTGCCGCCGACACTAACAATATCGCCTGATTCCTCTTCTATAGACACGGGTATCTCCTACTTCATCCATCATTTCAGACTCATAATTCTCGGAATATACGGGATTGAGAAAAGTGGCATAACTATTAATTAGAGGGAAAGTTTCCATCTAAGATCTCGATATGGGATCTTAGAAGGTGTTTGAGAAGTCTTAGGCCAGCCTCCTAATCATGAGATTGACCATGGCTGCGTACAACATCATCTCACTAGTCGTGGGTAAATATTCGTAATCTTTGCTCAAGCGTCGGTAG
>JBARXP010000430.1:0-10565 GCA_049647405.1 Elainellaceae cyanobacterium
TTGAGAGAAGCTGTGCAGGCATATTTGGAAGACAGTGGCTTCACGGTTCATGTGGCAAACAATGCCACCCAGGGTTTGGAACTTATGCAACAAGTGTCTCCAGACTTGCTCATTTCTGACATCATGATGCCTCAGGTTGATGGCTATCAGTTTCTCAAACAGGTGCGTGAAGATGCCCGGTTTCAGTCGCTGCCCGTCGTGTTTTTGACGGCACGAGGCATGACGAGCGATCGCATTCAGGGCTACCAGGCGGGTTGCGATGCCTATTTGCCTAAACCGTTTGACCCTGATGAGCTGGTGGCGATCGTTCAAGGATTGCTAGAGCGACGCACTGCTGCCCGCGCTGGTGAAGGAGACACGCCAGATATTGCTGAGATGGCTCGTCAAATTGCAGAAATCAAAGCCATGCTCTCTCAAAAAGGGGGAATTGCCCAGTCGTCGCCCCCGATCAAGATTGACTTCACCCCTCGGGAGCAGAGCGTGTTAGAGCTGGTCGCAGAAGGGTTGATGAACAAGGAAATTGCGCGACGACTCAACACGAGTGTCCGCAATGTGGAGAAATATGTCAGCCGTTTGTTTGGCAAAACGGGGACAAGCAGCCGCACAGAGCTAGTGCGCTATGCCCTAGAAAATGGTCTAACCCAGTAACGCCAACACATCCAGTTACACCAGAGATCCGGTCACACTAATAAATTTGGGTTTAGAGAACGAGGGGTGAATCAATACAGCTCATATTTCAGGAGCCGACATTCAATGCTGCCGTTGAATATGACATGGCGACGAGCTGGGCGCAGGCCGATACATTTCGCTAAATCCAAGTTGCCGCAGAGCACGTAGGCTGTCCAACCTTTGAACCGCTGCTTAAACACATCCCCCATGAGCCGATATAGATCTGTCAGCTCTTGGGCGTTGCCAATGCGTTCTCCATAGGGCGGATTGCAGAGAATCACGCCGCGATCGCTCGGCGGTTCAATATCAGCAAATTCTTGTTCGCTAAACCAGACATAATCGTCTACGCCACATTGCTCCGCGTTGAACTGGGCCTGTTCGAGCATGTCAGAACTGCGATCGCTCCCCATCACCACCATCGATCGGGATTGACGCTGGGCATGGGCATGAGTGCGCAGGTCTTGCCACAGGGCGGCATCAAAATCTTGCCATTTTTCGAAGGCAAACTCGTCTCGAAATAAGCCTGGAGCGATCTGAAGTGCTTTCAGACTGGCTTCGATGGGCAGGGTGCCCGAGCCGCACAGGGGGTCAAAAAACGGGATATCTGGCGACCAATCGGTTAGATTCACTAGGGCAGCCGCGAGAGTTTCTTTGAGGGGGGCAATGCCAACGGCAGGTCGGTAGCCGCGACGGTGGAGACTGCCGCCGGAGCTGTCGAGGCTGACCGTGCAATGATTGTCGTGGATGTGCACATTGATGTTGAGGTCAGGAGTCTCGACATCAATGCTAGAGCGTTCCTCAAACTCTTGCCGTTGCTGATCGACGATGGCGTTTTTGACCTGCAAAGCCGTGAAATGGCTGTGGTTGAGCTGATCATTTTTGCCCGTTGCTCGAACGGCAAAGGTTTGTTCAGGACTGAGATACTCCGCCCAGTTGATCTCTTGGATGCCTTGGTAGAGCCGCTCGGCACTGTCGCATCGGCAGGTGTGGATCTGCATCAAGATCCGAAACGGGATGCGAGCCCACAAATTGGCTCGATAGAGTAAAGTGCGATCGCCCGTAAACTTGACGCCTGTAAAGGTCGATTCAACATCGGCGGCTCCCAGTTGCTCAAGCTCTTGGGCCGCCAACTCTTCGAGCGATCGCGCCACGGTGGCAAAATACTGCATGGATATCCTTAACTTATGCGCAGATGAGCATGGGCTGAACGCTCATTGCATGCGTGTGAAATGTGAGTCTATGGCTCATCAGTTTCGCCCGCGTGGTACGAACTCCGCACCAACGGCCCCGATCGCACATGGGAAAACCCCATCTCTCGGGCGATCGCCCCGAGCCGATCAAATTCTTCGGGCGTCCAATATTTTTGCACGGGGAGGTGTGCTAGAGAAGGCCGCATATATTGACCCAGGGTGAGGCGATCGCACTCAACCGCCCGCAAGTCTTGCAGTGCTTCTAGAATTTCAGCCTCGGTTTCGCCATGACCCAGCATCAATCCCGATTTGGTTGGAATGTCAGCATTGAAGGCTTTGACTAGCTCTAAAACCCGGAGCGATCGCTCATACTTTGCGCCACGGCGAACCGGCCCCTGGAGACGACGCACCGTTTCGATATTGTGGTTAAAGCAAGCGGGCGCGGCATCAACTACGGTTTGCACCCGTTCTGCCTGCCCCTGATCCCCTGACAAGCCTCCCCAAAAGTCTGGAGTCAACACTTCGATCTGAGTGTGAGGGGTGCGACTTCTGATGGTTTCCATAACCTGCACAAACCACGAAGCACCGTGATCGGGTAAATCATCGCGGGCTACAGAAGTGAGCACTACATACTTGAGTCCTAAAAGCTGCACTGACTCTGCAACCTTCTCCGGTTCTGCGGCATCGAGCGGCATCGGGGCGTGGCCCTTATCCACTTGGCAAAATGCACAAGAACGAGTGCAAGTCGCTCCCATCAGTAAAAATGTTGCCGTTTGGTTGCTGTAGCACTCTCCTCGATTGGGGCAACGACCTTCTTCGCAAATGGTATGAATGCCCCTTTGCTTGACAATTTGTTGCACTTTAGAGATGTCACTGCTCTTGCCGATCGGTCTGCGTAGCCAAGGGGGGAGTTGGAGTCGCTCAGATTTTGCTGAGAGACGGCTATGGCTATGGGTCTGCTGGGTCTGTGTCATGGAGTTTGTTGAACGGGATTAATGTGATTGTGGCAATCAGTCGTGAGTGAAGCCGTTTTTGGAAAACAAGTTCAGGTTTTTGTTTTACCCGTTTTAGAAACCTGTTTGAATGGTTTCTTAAGAAGGTAAAATCTTGAGATATTTATTTCATACAAAACATGCGTTATCAGATGAAATGGAGCTAGATTTGGGATAACTCAGTAGTATCTAGAGTAAACACAACTCTATTTCTCTGCATGATTGCGATCAAATTGCGAGAAATATTGAAGCTGCTATTCCGTTCAGAAGCTACACTAGACGATGCTAGATGTTAGATCGAGGCTTATTTGAAAGGCTCCTCTATCTACGGCTTTAATTGTTTCTCTAAGCCTTTGTGCTCTACTTCTATCGTTATTTTCTTTTGAGGAATCTGTCGTGGCAAATCATAAGATCCTGGTTATTGACGACAGTCGCGTGATTCGCAATATGGTCAGGGATATGCTGCCTAAGGGCAACTTTGAGGTTTTAGAAGCCAAAGACGGCATTGAAGGGTTAAGTTCGATACAGCAAGAGCGCCCTAATCTGATAATGCTCGATTTTTTGTTGCCTCGCATGAGTGGCTGGGAAGTATTTCAGCAGATCCAAGAGCATCATGAACTTCAACGAATTCCTTTGGTGTTGATGTCTGGTCGCCGCGAGGAAGTGACAGAAAAAATTTCTGAGCCATTTGAATATTTTGAATTTATTGAGAAACCCTTTGAACAAAAGGAGTTGATTGAAGCAATCAAGTCGGCGATGGCGAAGTCAAAGCTGCCGCGACCGGGTGCGATGACGGCTTCCATGTCGGCACCCACCGACAGCTCTGTGGCAGGTGGCCAAGGGTTAGAGGAGCTGACTCAGAAGATGGCGAAGATGCAAGCCGAGATTGATACCTTGAAGCAGCAGATGACCAAGCTGCTCAGCTTTATCAAGCAAAAGTTGCGATAAGTTGCGATAAAGCAGATAAATTGCGATAAAGCAATGGGGCAGGGCCGGATTTAGTCAAGTTCTCGACGACCTTCAAGCGCTCGTGCCAGAGTGACTTCGTCTGCATACTCCAAATCGCCGCCGATGGGCAGTCCGAAGGCGATGCGAGTGACTTTGGTAAAGGGACGCAAAATTTGACCCACGTAAAGGGTCGTCGTTTCGCCTTCTACGCTGGGGCTAATCGCTAGGATGACTTCCTCAATCTCGTTTTGGCTGACCCGTTGAACGAGGGGCTTGATCGTGAGCTGTTCGGGGCTGATGCCATCCATTGGAGAAATGACGCCGCCCAAGACGTGATATAGCCCACGATATTCGCGGGTTTTTTCGAGAGCGATCACATCTCGCGAATCTTCGACTACACAGATTGTGGAGCGATCGCGATTAACTCCACGGCAAATGTCGCAAATGGGGTCTGCCGAGAGATGGTAGCAGGTCGAGCAATAGCCGACTTGCTGCTTGGCTTCGAGTAGGGCTTGCGCAAGCGCCTGAATTTCAGCATCTGGACGCTTGAGAACATAAAGAGCGAGCCGTTGAGCAGATTTTGGGCCAATGCCTGGGAGGCGTTGGAACTGCTCAATCAAACGGGCGAGAGGACGAGTATAAACTTTGAGCCTCCTTAGATCATGAAATCATGTTGGGTAAGACTTGAGTGAAGAAAACTGAGGATCTGTAGTGTTTCTCAAGGAGTAATTGGTTTTAAGTTCTCAATGTTGAGTTTTGAAGCGAATCCCTCACTCAACATTCAAAATTGAGAGCTTATTTTATTCCAGCTATTTATCCCAGTTTCAGAGGAAGAACGGCAACACTTCATCTCAGATCCTAATCGATAAAGATAAAGCTGCGATCGCCTATTAGTCCATGCCGGGTGGTGATGCCGTTGCGGGTGCTGCCAATGTAGAAGGGCTGCCGTGAGGCGAGCTTAATGGCGATCGCCCCTCCAGATTCTCGGTTGATCCGACCCGCGTGAACGGCGGCTGAGCAAACGGATGACGTGTCTTCGTAAATGTCGCTGCCCCACACCGAGGCGGGTTCTCCTCCAGATGGACAGTACAGGGCAATGGACTGCTCGCTGACTTGGAATGGAGACGACTGCACCACAGGCGACGCAAGGGCTTTTGCGGTGGTGCTCCACGTTGCGACATTGAGCGGCAATATTTCGCGACCTGTGACCGTGACTCCGGCAACAAAATCTCGCAGGGTCGTGAAGGTAAAGCTACCTGTCCACTGGTCGATGCTGCTTGAGGTGATGTCGTTTTGAGAACTTCCGGCATAAGTCGATTGGCCCGGAAGGATGCGGATGGCGATCGCTCCTCCTTCTTCTACCGTGATTAATCCCGCGTGAACCGCAGCCGTGCAAATCGATGAGTTATCGCTGTAAACATCGCTGCCCCAGATTTGCTGGGGTGCTCCATTGGCTGGGCAGTAGAGTGTCACATCGTCACCCCATTGACCCCGAAACCGATCGGCTCGAAAGTTCCAAGGGACACTTTGGATGAAGGTTGTTGTTGGCTCAGGGATAGTTGGCTCAGGGATAGTTGGCTCAGGGATAGTAGGTTCTGTGGGTTGGAGAAGATCGAGGGCTGGAACCGACTGAGTGATTCCTGGTTGAGGCTGACTGATCAAGAGGGCGATCGCCAGAGTCGCGACTCCCAACAGCGCTATTCCAATTCGCTTGGCTCTTTTCCAATAGTTCATGCCAATTTCCCCATCATGCCAGTGTCCCCATTCGTTCACTCTTGATAAATTCGAAGCGCTCAAAGTTTCCCACTCTATGCCATCGCTTCAAGTGGCATAGTCTTATGTTCCCACGGAGGCGCTGTGGTCAGGCATAATTCCCCGATTCCCTTGTCCAATCCTAGAAGTGAAACTTGATGATCCCAAGCTTGGGTCGGTGCTGCGTACTGTGGAGCTAATAACAGAGCTAACAATGCAGCAATGCCGCTAAGACTTCTACATGGCGGATTTGGGGAGTGAACATGGGAAAACGAGATTTTGGAAACACCTTAAATCAGGCGAAGCCGATTTCGCTAGGTCAGCGTCAGCGAGTCGTGAGCAATAGCCTCGGAGGCCAAGATTCGGCTGATGTTCTCGAAGTGCGGGTCAAGCAGCGCAGCAGCTTCAGCGCTGATCTTGAGTTTGCGGGCGATCGCCCCAAAATGGCGCTATTCGATGATGCGAACCAGGACGGACAGTTTCAGCGCCGTGAACGAATCGGGCGATCGCGGCGAGATAGCTCTACCGGAGAGTCGCTTACTTCCTCGAAACTCGATACCGGAACGTATTATTTGCAGGTGACGCCAAAGGGTCGGGGCGAGTCTGACTACCAGCTGACGTTGAATGCCGATTCTCCCTCAGCATCAGGGCGCAGCTTCGGGACTCAGAATGTTCGCATTTCTAAGAAAAACTGGAATGCTCGCTTTCTCAATCGGAGCCGAACCGACTTAACGGATTACGAGTCGTATAACTTCAACAATCCTGATGCGATCGTGGATCTGGGGAGTCAGGGCAAAAAGAGACGGACAGTAGCCCAGCTCAATGTGGACTACGGGATGAGCAGCCCCGATCGGATTCAAAAGGATCGGTTTGCGATGGAAGCCTGGACGCGCGTTCGGCTTAGATCAGGTAAATTCTACAGGCTCAGCAGCGACTCCGATGATGGCACCCGCTTCTTAATTAAGCATCGTCGCAGTGGAGAAGTTCTGGCTGAATTCAACGATAACTGGAACGATCGCAGCGTTCGTGACGATGAGTGGAGTCAGATTATCACTCCAACCCAGTCTGGAGGCTATGACCTCTACGTGCAGTATTACGAAAATACGGGTGCGGCTGAGGTCGATGTCACCCTAGAAAAAATGCGGCCTCAAGGTGAGGTGCTTGCTGCTCAGCTCAATGTTCGCAATACGCCAACGACACTAAACAATACGCCAACTGACGTTTTGAGCGCAGGAGAGGTGTTCAAAATCAAGCGTCAGGTGCAGTCTTCTAACGATACGGTCTATCAAGACTGGTACAAGATTGTCACGGCGGATAAAACCCGAGGCTATGTGGCCGCAGGTTCAGCCTTTGTCGATATCGTGGGCGAAGCTTCTAATGTCTACACCATAGGCGGTGGGACGTTTGAGCCACCGATTCCAGATGACGGCACCCCAGGAACTCCGGGAACTAATAATCAAGGGGTGATTAGCTCCAGCGTGTGGATTACGTCTGACGACAAAATCTCAATTCGCGCAGATAAGAGTATTTCAGGATTGGAGTTAGGGCGAGTCGGAGCAGGCACTTCTCTGACTCTGATCGAAAAAGTGACGGGCGATCGCTACCTCAACAGCTACGATTCCTGGTATCGCGTCCGCTTGAATCTCAACGGTCGCGACCAGGAAGGCTATGTCGCCGCTGCCTATGTGGATGTCTTGAATGACGGTGGACTCTACGAAACCGGGATTTCTAAAGACAACAGTGCCTACAAGGCGCACTTAACCGAGGTGGAGAATCCAACCTATTACTGGGCGAGCTATAAACCTCATGTTGAGCAAGCCGCATCGCGCTATAGCTGGCTAGACGCTTCTGTTGTTGCTGGCATTGGCTCCCGTGAATCGGCCTGGGGAAGGTTCTTGAGTCCTCGTGGGCCGGGTGGTACTGGCGATGGAGGCCACGGTCGAGGTCTGATGCAGATTGATGATCGCTATCACCAAAGCTTTATTGCGTCAGGTCGATGGAGCAATCCTAAGGACAATATTGATTATGCTGTCGATCAAGTTCTGGCGAATTACTACAGCTATTTGGATCGAAACACAACGTTGCAAGGCCGTGAACTGTTGCGGGGGGCGATCGCCGCTTACAATTCAGGGCTTAGCAATGTGACACGGGCCATTAGTCAGGGGCGTGATGTGGACTACTACACCACGGGTCAAGATTATTCGTGGGATGTGCTCAATCGGGCAGGGTTCTTCCAGTCAAACGGCTGGACTTAGGCTTCTGTCGCGGCTGATCCAGCACGTTTCTCTTGAGAATTCAACCCGATCCCCTGGCACAGATATAGGCGATCGCCCCTTGCCAGGGGACGACTTGGTTGACTAATTCTTTAGTGATGATGCGCTGCACTTTCTCTAGCTCTGAAGAAGACAGTTTGGAAGAGAGGCGATCGCCATAGCTAGGGCGGTCGATTCCAGGCGTAAACCAGTGCCGAATTAGGGCTTGAGAAATGGACGTATCGGTTTGGGTATGTTCGACATCCATCTCGACAGTCCATCCAGTTTCCTGAAACCAATGCTCCAGGTCGCGCTGATCCCAGTTCACCATTGGATTGTCGGGGTCTTTATATATCGCCTCTTCGGCCTTCTCAAGTTTTTTATAAAGTCGAACCCCCAAACTTTGGGGATCGAGAAGACGATAAATGCGCTGAGCCTGTTGTGGAATGCTTTCAGCAAGCACCAGCATTCCATCTTGTGTCTTGGAACGTGCAGTGGCGTGAGACTTGGAATTCTCGGAGCTAGGGGCGTGTAGAAGCTGATGCAAAAGTTTGAGGACAGTCACTTTATTCGATTCGGCCATCAGAACGTTTCGTCCGATGAGGCGATCGCACGTTCCTTTGTTCAGCACATCAATCTGCTGAAGCAAGTCGTAAATCGCCGCTCTCACGACTTGAGGGCGACTGAGTTCTGGTAGAGCTAAGGCCAGTTCTTTGAGAGCCTCTGCGTCTTGCTGAGTCTGCACACAGGCAATCACGCCTCCCTCAGGAACCCGTCGTACGGCCTCCCACGTGAGTAACCCGCTGCCAGCCTTGAGGTCAATCACCACATGATGCCGCTGAAGTTTTGCGTTGTCGAATAGGCGATCGCGCACTTCTCCTAACCGCTCTCCAGTTTGGTTTAAGGTGCGCTGGAGCCATCGCTCAGAGGCTCTGTCTGTGGGGCTAAAAGTGAGAATTTCGGGTAAAGCGATGCCCATTCCTTCCATCAGCGCTGCGAGTTGGGCTTCTCGTCGTCGTGTCACCCCAAGATGAATAGATTGCTCATAGCCCTGCTCTGACGGTCGATAAAACACTTGCCCTTGAAGACCTTGGGGCAAATATTGCTGAGCGACCCAGTGCTCTCGATAAGAATGAGGATAGAGATAGCCTTTGCCGTGACCAAAGCTGTGTTTGTCACGGTTTGCGTCTCTCAAGTGCAGCGGCACTTCCTCCTCTTGCTCTGTCTCGACTGCGCCAAGGGCATCAAAAAATCCCATGACGGTATTAGATTTTGGGCAAGTCGCCAAATATAAAGCCGCTTGAGCCAGGGGATAGCGCCCTTCCGGCATCCCCACACGGTCAAAGGCTTCTGCACAAGACATGACAACGCCGACAGCTTGGGGATCGGCAAGCCCTACATCTTCACTCGCCAACACCACCATGCGGCGAAAAATATATCGCGGATCTTCTCCTGCGTACACCATCCGCGCCAGCCAATAGAGAGAAGCATCTGGATCTGAACCCCGCAGGCTCTTGATAAATGCACTAATGGTGTCAAAGTGAACATCGCCTTCTTTGTCATAGAGAACAGCTCGTTGCTGAATGGAATCTTCAGCGACATCCAAGGTAATCCGATGTTTGCCATCGTCATCGGCAGGCGTGGTCTCAACGGCCAGTTCTAGCGCATTGAGAAGAGCACGGGCATCACCGTTAGAGACTCGAATCCAGTGGGCGATCGCCTCTTCTTCAATATGAATCTCTAATTTGCCATAGCCGCTATCGGGAGTGGCGATCGCTTGTAGTAAGACCTGCCGTAAGTCATCTTCTTCTAAATGCTTGAGCTGAAAAACGCGCGATCGGCTAACCAGCGCTTTATTGACTTCAAAATACGGATTCTCTGTCGTCGCTCCAATCAAAATGACGGTGCCGTTTTCAACCCAGGGTAAAAGAGCATCCTGTTGAGCTTTGTTAAACCGATGCACTTCATCAACGAAAAGAATGGTCTTCTGGCTGTAGCGGCCTCGTCGTTCCTGAGCAGTGGCGATCGCTTCACGGATATCTTTGACACCGGACAGTACCGCATTCAGTGAAATGAAATGCGCCTTTGTCGTATTCGCGATCACACGCGCTAAGGTCGTCTTACCTGTTCCTGGTGGCCCGTAGAAAATCACAGAAGAAAGCTGGTCTGCCTCGATAGCGCGTCGCAGCAGCCGCCCCTGACCAATGATGTGCCCCTGTCCGATAAATTCATCAAGAGTTTGGGGGCGCATTCGTGCAGCTAAGGGAGCATCAGTCTCTTCTAATCTCTGACGATGCTGTTCAAACAGATTCATTGGGCTTATCCAGCTCTGTATACCTAGGCATCCTTAGTGTAAGCCCCATACACGGCTACTCTGAGGCAACCTGAGCTGCATGAGAAGTCTTTGGATTGCTCAGCCCAACAGAACCTGTCAAAGACTTCTCGGACGAAACTGAAAAACCTCAGTAGAAATTTCCATAAGAATTTTAGACCTTAAATCGGCTGCTGTGTAAGGCTTCTGAGCGATCAGGCCAAATCCTAGTCCTCGAAAAATTTCCAGAATTTAGAGGATTTTTCGAGAATATAGCTCCTTGCAATGCTTAAAACGTATGTGTAGAGAGGGTTTTAAGCGACGCAAAAACATTTAGTCAAAGTAGTTGACAGTTTCTAGGAGGTTAGTTATATTGATAAAGCGCTGGAGGGCAAGGGGCGCTGAAGCGCACCTCCCGAGAGCGATGAACCTAGACAAAACAATAGTTTGA
>JBARXP010000431.1:0-42334 GCA_049647405.1 Elainellaceae cyanobacterium
TGCTGCGATGGTTCTAAAAGCCCTGCGGCCAAATCGCTAAGATGTAAAAAACTCCGCCCATGATCATTTTTCTGGGGATGTGATGAAAACACTGCCGCTGACTAACCCCGTCGATTTAGAGATTCCGCCTCTACCGAGAGCAGCATTAGATGAGCTATATCACTTTGTGCAATACATGCAGTTTAAGTACAAAGTGGATTTGGAGACGGTTATAGAAGCATTGGAAGACGAAATCGACGGATTTGATGCAGAAATTGCACTACAAGAACCGGGAGCCATTCCTCTTGCGAGCCTAAAACAAGAGTTGGGGCTTGAATGAGCTATCAGGTGCTGATTGTGCCCGCAGCACAGAGACAACTCAAGAAACTTCCGGTGACCGTGCAGCAAAATGTAGTTGACCAAATCGAGAGACTTGCAGACAATCCAAGACCCGCCAATTGTAAAAAGCTCAAGGGACGAGACAATCAATATCGAGTGCGTCTAGGCAACTATCGCATTATCTACACCGTTGAAGATGACGTGTTGACTATCCGTGTCATCAAGGTAGGGCATCGGCGGGATGTTTATGAGGGTTGAGCAATCAGGCTCAACATAAAGCCTATCTAAAGCAACGTTATTTTGCTTCAGTATCAGCGGGCGATCGCCTTTCATCAACAGTCTTTAGAGATCGCGTGCGCGATTGGCGATCGACATGGAGAAGCTCGAACTCTGATTTCTCTGGGGAAGAAGCTCTGCTAATAAGTGCGTTGTCATTGCACAGAACCTCGAATGGATAATGGTATTGGTGCCCTAGTTATCCAAACCTCGATAGAGTTGAGCGATCGCAAATTCAAAGTCGATACTTTTCACGACAATGGAATCACCCGCTCTATAGATATCTGTTTGCCAGCCCTTCTCACTGGTGCGGCGGCGACACTCTACTCGCTGACTTCCTTGAAAAATCAAAATATATTCTTCCAAAGATTCAATACAGCGATAGTCATCAAACTTTTCGCCCAGATCAAATGCCTGGGTACTCGGTGATAGCACTTCAGCAATCAGCTTTGGATATCGTTTTACATAGCGGTCGTCGCGATCGCGTGGATCGCAGGTGACAAACGCATCAGGATAATAATAAAACTCATTCCTATAGTTGACTTTCACATTGCCAGAATAGAATCGGCAGTGGGTCGAATCTCCCAAGTGATCGTCAATCAGCTTCAACAGGTTGAATGTCATGCGGTCATGGTTATCTGTGCCGCTTGTCATCGCGTAGACTAGGCCACGTCGATATTCGTGGCGAACCGAACTTTGGCGTTCGATATCGAGATAATCTTGTGGGCTGATGTAATGGGGGACGGCAATCATGAGGATTGTGGCTAGTCGATTGGGCGAGTCGATTGCGTTAAGTTAATTGGATTGTTTTTATTGTAGCGATCGCCATCTCCTAGCTCACTTACGTTTTATTGTCTCCCGATTATGGTCTCCTGAGAAATCTAGTCCTTCTGAAAGATTATTAAAGTAGCGTGCAGCCAGCATCATAGAAGCTATTCGTTACTCTTACCCCTCATGGCAGACTCCTCCAAAGTTTCTATCTACGCTGCAATGGCGGCCAATGTTGGTATTGCGATCGCCAAATTTGTGGGTGCATCCATCGGTGGCAGCTCTGCAATGTTGGCCGAAGGCTTTCACTCGGTCGTGGATTCTGCCAATGAGGTGCTGCTGCTCTATGGCCTAAAGCGTAGCGAAATCGGCCCCGACGAGCGGCATCCCTTGGGGCACGGGCAAGAGCTTTACTTTTGGTCTTTGGTGGTTGCCGTCCTGATTTTTTCGATGGGTGGCGGGTTTTCTATCTACGAAGGCATTCACAGCTTCGAAAACCCAGAACCATCGAGCAACGCCACGATCAGCTATGCGGTGTTGGCGATCGCCGCTGTGTTTGAAGGTGCGGCACTCGTCGTATCGGTGCGAGAGTTTAACAAAGAGCGTCCTGAAAATATCGGCTTCATCAAAGCCATACGCAGAAGCAAAGATCCCAGTCGCTTTATTGTGATTTTTGAAGATGCGGCGGCGCTGCTCGGTTTGTTGATTGCCTTTACTGGCGTGTTTCTCAGCCAATACACGGGCAACGCCATGTACGACGGCATTGCCTCGATCATCATTGGCACATTGCTGATCGGGGTTGCCACGGTTTTAGTCTTAGAAACGAAGGGACTCCTAATCGGAGAAAGCGCCCTGCCAGAGGTGCAGCAGAGCATTTACACCATTGTCGAGTCTGATGAAGCTGTGACTAAGGCTGAGCCTCCCATCACTCTCCACCTTGGGCCAAAAGACATTATGGTGGCTCTCAATATCGAGTTTGAAGATGAGCTGACCTCAGACCAAATCGAGATCGCGGTCATCCGCATCGAAAGCGCCATCCGCGAGACGCACCCAGACGTTCGGCGTATTTTTGTCGAAGCAGCGTCGATGCGCACCACAAAACCCGAAATGGAACTGGCAAAAACAGACCCGGCACCCCAGAAAACTTGATCAGAGGCCGCTAAAGATTACTCAGGGGAATAGCTGTTGCAGGGGGCGTGTGAATTGGGCCATGTCACTGGGCTGCAATCTAGCGGGTCGCAGCGTTGCTTCAAAGCGTCTAGCCAGACGTTCATAGAGCCTGCTCATTGATAAATTGGTTAACAGCAGCCGTTGTAACCTGCCGCCCTGAGATGACACCACCACCCATCATGCCGAATTCTGAAGATGGCGATCGCTCGCCTTTTCGCTACGTTCACTCCACCAGTTTTACGGAGCTGCTGACGACGCTGGGGCTTTCGCTGTTTGTCTCGACCTACCAAGCCGGACGGCTGATGGTGGTTCATGCCGAAGAAGAAAGGCTTTCGACCCTGCTGCGAAACTTTGTCCAGATTATGGGACTGGCGCTAACGCCCCATCGGTTGGCGATCGGCACACGCAACCAGGTTCACCAGTTTCGCAATGTGCCCGAAATGGCATTGGCTGGCCTAGGCGTAGCCTGTATCGCCCCTGAGTCTGAATCCGCTCCGGCCCGATCCTATGATGCCTGCTACGTGCCCCGTCAATCTATAGTTACGGGAGACATTCGGGTTCATGAGCTGGCCTGGGGCACAGATGGTCAGGGCGGCGATCAGCTCTGGGTTGTGAATACGCAGTTTTCTTGCCTCTGCACCCTCCATCCCGACTACAGCTTTGTGCCCCAGTGGCGACCGCCGTTTATCACCCAGCTTGAGAAGGGCGATCGCTGCCATCTCAATGGGGTTGCCATGGTCAACGGTCAGCCTAAATACGCCACAATCTTTTCCCAGACCAACACCCCCCAAGGCTGGCGACATCACAAAGTCGATGGCGGCTGCATTCTCGACATTCCCACCGGAGAAGTGGTGGCACGGGGATTTTCTATGCCCCACTCGCCGCGTGTGTATAACGGCAAGCTGTGGGTGCTCGATTCGGGGCACGGGCGCTTGGTCACGGTTGATATTCAAACCGGGCAATCGACCGCCGTGGCTGAATTTCCGGGATTTGCGCGGGGGCTTGCTTTTTATGGACGCTACGCCCTCATCGGCCTGTCGCAAATTCGCGAAAAGCAGACCTTTGGAGGGCTACCCCTAGAGGAAAAACATGACGATCTCAAGTGCGGCGTGTGGGCGATCGACATCGTCACAGGCAATACCGTGGCGTTTCTCGAATTTCAAGAAGGCTGTAGTGAACTGTTTGACATTCAGGTACTTGCAACGGCGCAAAACCCAATGGTGCTGGGCTTTCAGCGAGATGATATTAACAACTTGTTTGTGCTGAACTAGTTAGCCTGTCTGCAAAGCCGCACGCTAAGACGATTCGTTTAGGATTGATGGCGATCGCCCCCAATCTTTTTCAAGACCCATTTTTTCAAGACCCATTCTTTCAAGACCCATTCTTTCAAGACAAAATAACTGCGAAGGAAAACCAGCTCATGACGCAGCAACAGTCCACCCCAAAGCGAGTGTTGATTTTAGGCGGCACAGGTCGCATTGGGCGATCGGTGGCGCAAGATCTCGTGCGTCATCTGAGTTCTGATGAAATGGAGCTGGTGATCACGGGCTGTCGATCGCGCGATCGCACTCAGATGGAGGCGCAGGCCGAATGGGCTTGGCTAACGACCCAGGTGCATGTGATGGCGTTGGATCTGGATGATCGGGAGACGTTAGGAGGGGCGATCGCCTCCTCCAATCTCGTAATTCACTGTGCGGGGCCGTTTATGCAGCGAGACGGTCGGGTGCTGCAATTGTGTATTGACCAGGGGGTGAATTATCTGGATGTGAGCGATTGTGTGCCCTTTACCCGCAGGGCGCTGGAGTGGCGATCGGCGGCTGAGGCGGCAGGTGTGACGGCCATTCTCAATTCGGGGGTTTTTCCTGGCATCTCCAACAGCATGGCGCGGCAGGGGGTTGAGATGCTGGATGAGGTGGAAACGGTGCGGCTGTATTACGGAGTCGCCGGATCGGGCGGAGCCGGGGTGACGGTGATGCGAACGACGTTTTTGGGGCTGCTGGAACCCGTCCACGCCTGGTTAAACGGCCAGTGGCAGACGCTGAAACCGTACAGCGATCGCCAAACCGTTAAATTTCCGCCACCCTATGGCAAAGTAGGGGTCTATTGGTATGAAGTGCCGGAAACGTTCACCCTGCCCGACTCGTTTTCGGTAAAGTCAGTGATGACAAAATTTGGCTCACTTCCTGACCTTTACAACCACATGACCTGGATTGTGGCGCATCTGTTTCCCAAAACATGGCTACGATCTCCTAAGAATATGGAGGCTCTAGCCCAGGTCAGCTACCGCATGACGGAGGTGAGCGATCGCTTTAGCGGCACGGGCATCGCCATTCGGGTTGAGGTCGAAGGCGTCAAAGAGGGTCAACCTCAGCAGATGGAATTAACCATGACCCAGCCCGATACGGCGATCGCCGCTGGCTATGGCACAGGGGCGATCGCCCAACTGATGCTGGCGAGGAAGCTCGATCAGCCCGGAGTTTGGCCTGTGGAACGGGTGCTGCCGACTGACTTGTTTTTGCAGGCAATGGGCGATCGCGGCGTAGAGATTCAGGTGAAGAATCAGAGCTAAGCTTTCACGGGGATTTAGGACAACGGCTGAGATGCGATCGCCCTAAATCCCCCTAAGCCCTTCGGGCAGGCTGCACCAAGGAAAAGGGGGACTTCCGATCCGGTTCCCCTCTTTTTCCAGTTCCCTCCTTTTTAAGGAGGGCTAGGGAGGATCATCTAGAAAGTTAAAGAGAATCAAGAGTTAGGAAGGATCATTTCCTCCACGTTTCAGCCAATGACTAGGCAATTCGGATACAGTGGATCTACGACATCGGTCAAGATAAGCATGAGCAAAGACGTTCAACAAGAACTCCAAGAAGCGGTAGAGATGCGGCGCAATTTTGCCATCATCTCTCACCCTGACGCAGGTAAAACAACCCTGACCGAAAAACTGCTGCTCTACGGTGGAGCCATTCACGAAGCAGGATCGGTAAAAGCTCGTCGGGCTCAGCGCCACGCCACCTCCGACTGGATGGAAATGGAGAAGCAGCGGGGTATTTCCATCACCTCGACGGTGCTGCAATTTGACTACAAAAACTGTCGCATCAACCTGCTCGACACCCCCGGACACCAAGATTTTAGCGAAGACACCTACCGCACCCTCGCTGCCGCAGACAACGCGGTCATGCTAGAAGACGCGGCTAAGGGTTTGGAGCCGCAGACCCGCAAACTGTTTGAAGTTTGCCGAATGCGATCGCTCCCTATTTTCACTTTCTTCAACAAGCTCGACCGACCCAGCCGTGAGCCGCTAGACCTTTTAGACGAAATTGAGAAAGAGCTTGACTTGCAGACCTATCCGGTCAACTGGCCCATTGGCATGGGCGATCGCTTCAAGGGCGTTTATAACCGCCGCAAACGGCAAATTCACCTGTTTCAGCGCATGGCTCACGGCAGCAAAGAAGCCACTTCGACGGTCGTAGATCTGGGCGATCCGCGCATTGAAGACCTGCTAGAGAAAGATTTGTATTACCAGCTCAAAGAAGATATCGAGCTGCTCGATGAACTGGGCGACGATCTAGATTTAGACTTGGTTCACCAGGGCAAAATGACCCCGGTCTTTTTTGGCAGCGCCATGACCAACTTTGGCGTCCAGCTCTTTTTAGAAGCGTTTGTAGACTACGCCCTGAAGCCGTCGAGTCGGCGCAGCAGCGAAGGCGAAATTCCACCGACCCACGAAGATTTCACCGGGTTTGTCTTCAAGCTCCAGGCCAATATGGACCCCAAGCACCGCGATCGCGTTGCGTTTATTCGGGTGTGCTCAGGCAAATTTGAGAAAGACATGGTAGTCAACCATGCCCGTTCGGGTAAGAATGTGCGCCTGTCGCATCCCCAAAAGCTGTTTGCCCAGGGGCGTGAGTCTCTTGAAGAAGCCTATCCGGGAGACGTGATCGGCCTCAACAACCCTGGCGTCTTTGCCATTGGCGACACGATTTATCAGGGGCAACGGCTTGAGTTTGAAGGCATTCCCTGCTTCTCACCTGAAATATTTGCCTTCTTGAGAAACCCCAATCCCTCGAAGTTCAAGCAGTTTCGCAAAGGGGTGAATGAGCTGCGCGAAGAGGGAGCCGTGCAGATTATGTACTCTGCGGACGAAGCGAAACGCGACCCGATTTTGGCGGCGGTGGGTCAGCTTCAGTTTGAGGTGGTGCAGTTTCGTCTCCAGAGCGAATATGGTGTCGAGACGCGGGTGGAGCCGTTGCCCTACACCGTTGCCCGCTGGGTCGGAGGTGGCTGGGAAGCCCTCGAAAAGGTCGGGCGCTTGTTTAACACGGTGACGGTCAAAGATAGCTGGGGTCGCCCGGTGCTGCTTTTCCGCAACGAGTGGAACTGCCAGCAGGTCGAAGGCGACAATCCTGAACTGGATCTGCGTGCGATCGCCCCCGTTGTATCTGGGCAGGAACCTGAATCGCTCTAGTCTGGTCTAACCTATTGACTTCGAAGGGGCGCACAGCTGTGCACCCGTACCAAAAATTTTGGCCAGGAGTTTTGGATGGTGTTGAATCTTCATTTCTCAGCAGATTGAGTTTCGTTACATCCGTCAAGGTTCTTGAGAAATCGGGAACGGTGAATGCAGAGTTCCGTCAAGGATTGAGATTAAGCTCAGAAGATAGCGAAATCTCCCAGAGCTGATCTTGAGCGATCTAGGCTGTTAAGTCAAAGCTGATTTAGAATGCTGAATTCGTATCAAACGTGAGATGAACCGTTAGAAATTCAGCGATTTGAATCACGACTGTCATGCCAAGGCCATCTAGACACAATCTAGTCAATACAATCCAAGGGACGACAGCCATCGAGAGGACTTTCTATGGCCGACTTTGAGAATCCTAATGCACTACAATCCTCTCATCCTGAAGATGGAGGGCGATCGCACCCCACTCTAGAATCGGGACTGGCGGCGCTAAAACAGAAAGACTACGACGTGGCGATCGCCCAGCTTCAGCAGGTTGCGAAAACTGCAAAACAGCGTTCTACCAAGCTCAAGGCTCAGATGGCTTTGGTGAATGCCTATGAGCGCGTGGGCAAAGTGCAACAGGCATTGGCCGGATGTCAATCGTTACAGGCGGTTAAAAGTTCTCAGGTGCAGAGTTGGGCAACTCAAAAGTTAGCGTCGTTGCGGCAGCGTTATCCTGACTTAGAGCAGAGTCTGGTGATTCCTGAATCTTCAGACCCTGAACCATTATTTCAGGAACCATCATTCCCTGAATCGTCCGAACCCCTTGCAGGCGACGAAGCAGCGCCCCCGGTGCAACAGCCCTCTCAGACCTCTTCACCAGATGATTTCACCGGATTTCAGCCCTTTGAAGGAGTACCGCCGCCGCCAGAGTCAGAGTCAGAACCAGAGTCATCTGATTATTCCGATACCGGATTTGTGCCTCTAAATTCGACATCGGCAGTTGCGGAATCTGGACTCTCGCAGGCAGGCAAGGTGGAGCCGCTGCCTTCAGAAGGTGAGGAGACAGGGTTTTTGCCGTTTGATGGTTCTGCGATTCCTGCCAGTGCTCCGGCTCATGATCTAGAGCAAGCTTCTTTTGCGGCTGAATCTTCTGACCCCTCTGAGCCGTCTGAATCTGCTGAAGCCCCTGATTTTGAGAACCCGTTTGCGTCTCTTGATGATCTGGCGGCTAAGTCGAGCGTTGGCTTGCCTAATGGCCCCCCGAATGGCCCAGCTAACGGCACAACGAACGGTACAGCTAACGGCACAGCTACGTTTAACGCGACGGGTATTCAGGCTGATATCCCGGCTAATATTCCAGCTGAAACGGTGAATTCGTCATCCGTGGGAGGTGCGGCTAAGCGCCGCCCAACCAGATTATCTGCTGCGGGTTCGGCCTCACCGCCACAAACCCCTGACCGTCTCGCGAATCAGCCCTCAGAACGGGCACGCAAGTGGAAGCCACTGCCCCAGTTTCGGCAACTAGAGTTTCGGCTGTCTTATGGCTGGTTGGCGATCGCCCTTGTCATGGTGCTGAGCCTCCAGATTATCATTGCGCTAGAGACGGCTGACCCGCTGTGGGAATGGATTGACAACTATATCTATCCGCCGCACATTTATTTTTTAGAAGATCATCCCGTTTGGGTCGTCCTGGCTGGGTTGCTGGTGCTGATGGGGATCTCGCCCTGGCTGATGCGATGGATTTTAGGCCAGTTTTATGGCGTTACCTCTCTGTCAGAGCGAGAACTAGAAAGGCGGAGTCCTGAGAGTCTGCGTTTACTAAAGCGGGTCAGTAAAAAAGAGCATTTTCCGATGCCGAAGTTTCATCTGCTGCCGACCGACGCCCCTGCCATCTTCAGCTACGGCCACTTGCCCCGCACCTCTCGCATCGTCATCAGTCGAGGCATTCTGACTCAGCTCAGCGATGATGAAATGGCCTGCCTCATCGCGGCAGAACTAGGGCACATCTGCCAAAGAGATGTGATTCCGATGACGCTGACCGTGCTGGTGCAGCAGATTTCATTTTTGCTATATTGGGGCGTTGCACAATGGGGCGATCGCCAGCGAAATGGGGCGTTACGGGGAATCGCTAGCGGTCTTGCCGCCGCTGCCTATGGTCTCTTTTGGATCATCCGATTGCCGAGTTTGTGGCTGTCGCGCACCCGCCAATATCAGGGCGATCGCTACGCCACTAGTCTGACGGGCAATCCTAATGGGCAGACCCGCGCCTTGCTCAATCTAGCCGTGGGTATGGCTCAGGCCATGGAGCGGCAGCGATTGACCGATTTCCGCCTCGAAGGTCTCGAAAGCCTCATGGCGGTGAGCTATCGCCAAGCTCTCACCCTGGGCAGCTTACACAGCAAGCAGCAGTCTCTAGCCCAAGAAAACGTGCAGGCTGAGGCTGAGCAGACCTCTCAAGCCCAAGCTGCTCAGACCAAAACCTCACAAGCCAAAACCTCATCGCCTGAAGCGATGCAGCTTCCTCCGACGGTCACGTTGCAGCCTTTTCTGGCGTGGGATGTTCAAAATCCTCACCGCCGCTGGCTGACGATCAACAACACCCACCCCCCCTTGGGCGATCGCCTCTACCAGCTGGCTCAATATGCTGCCCAGTGGCGAATTCGGCCTGACCTTGAGCTGTCTAGCCGCCCTGGGGCAAAGGAAGCCACTAAACCCTTTTGGCTACAGGTCATCCCCTATGTTGCACCCGCGTTGGGCATTGCGGTGGCGATTGTGCTGTGGCTCGCAGGGGGCATTGCCGGAGTCGTCAATATTGATGCGCTTGCATGGCTCTGGGGCGATCGCTCACTGCTCTGGGGCGGGGTGGCGATCGGGGCAAGCTTCGGCACTCTCATTCGCATCAATAGCTTTTTTCCCGATATCACAACCGCCAATGCCAAAGCCGAAACGGCTTTACCTGAGCTGCTCCAAACGGTTTCCCCAACTCCGGTCGATAGCGTGCCCGTGAAATGGACGGGCAAGTTGCTGGGGCGCGATCGCATCGCCAACGGCCTCAACCAAGATCTGATGCTACGCACAGCTTACGGGTCGATCAAGCTGCATTTTCTCTCGGCTCTTGGCCCCCTAGGCAACTTAGTGGTAGGGAAAAACCACCCTGCCGATTTTGTCGGCAAAACAGTGACCATTACCGGATGGTTTAGACGAGGAGCCACCCCCTGGATCGATGTCGAAACCATCAAGCCAGAAAGACGAGCAGCCCTTCGCAGTGGGCACCCCCTGTGGGCGACCCTATTCGCTATTGCGGCGACTCTATGGGGCAGCTATGTGATTTATAAGGGCAGCTTTTAGACCAGTCTCATGTAAGCTGGGTGCGCTGACGAGCCGCCTGCTGAAACACGGCACAATATTGAGGATGTCCCCCCGGAAAGACCACATTAAGCTGAAGCGGTTCGTCGGTGTCTTGGGGGTCGCAAGGGCCTTCGATGACGCGCAGAGGTTCGGCAGTTTTTGCATCCAGAGGGGTCGATTCAGGCTCAACTGCATTATCCTCGGCATCAACGACCTTGAGCGCCTTGCGATTGAGCACTTCGCCACCGCTGCTATCGACATATACCACGATATTGCCCGTGTCGAAGTGGCGACCGATATCTTGCACCAGCCAGAGGAAATGGCGATCGCTCCCCCCTCGACGCACGGTGGTTTTGCCCTCTTGAATTTCAACTGAACTATTGACCGTGTCGCCCACGCCCACAATCAGCGGCAGGTCTTTCGGATCAAAATGCTCTTGTACGAGTGCGAGAAGTTCTTCATGGGTGCGAGGAGCCGTGCGGGCGCTAAAGTCTTCACCGAGAGGATACGTCCCCGTCCGCTGAAAAATGTAGTGGTTCAAAATCGCCACCACGCCAGCCTCTTTGACCGCGCCTCTCAGCATGAACTGAAAGTCTGTCGTACCTGAATCGGTAGCCGTCGCAGGCCGCAAAATCTCCAACCCCGCCTCATCGCGTCCTAAATTGGGGGCATAGTGAACAAAGAAAGAGTCGGCCATGCCCAATGCAGCCGCCTCTTGCAGCAGCTGCTCCATCAGCAGTTCGACATGGCGCTGAAGCTTGCCATAGATATCAGGCTGCTCTGCCAAGATTTCGTAAAACACATTCAGGTTTGCCGTAGGCGAAGCGATATTGTCGAGACTGGCTGCATTAACGCACCGCTCGATCTCGCTCTGGGGTAAGACTTGGGGGTGAATCTCAAAAAACTGCCGAATATGAGCCTGAATCTTTGCAGGCACCTGCTTCAGAAATTCGAGTTCCTGATCGCTCACTCCCGGATGAGACACCGACCCAAAACGGTCTTGCCACTGCACGCCCCCTGCCGCAAGCCCCGGCAAAAAGAGGCCGCGATCGCCCACCACAGCCACATCGCCAAAAGCTTTACCCAAAATGCCGTTTACCCCTCGCTGACCAATATGCTCTCCGTTGGTCAACACATAAAAATGGGGCGCAAACTGCTGAGCCGCTTCGACATACCCCGGCTCAATCTCACGAGTGAGGGGATCTTTGACCAACCCCATGCAGACCCCGTCGAGGTCTTGCACAATCAGCAGATTTTCCGTTTCGCTGAGCACTCGCAGCAGCTCGTCATGGCGCAGTGAAAACTGCTCGGTGTGCAGAGAAGAAGTGGAAGAAGTCATGGTGGGTTTAGGATTCCGGGGAGTCAGTGGTCAGCCGTTGGGAGGTCAGCCGTTGGGAAACAATTGGGGTGCTGGCGTGGGCCTGTCTGAACGTACAGCAATTCTCATTATGGTTACGCCCCAACACCCGCAAATAAATTGCGGGCTACAGACAATCAAGTCCCTGCAGGACTGATAATCGATGGATCTTAGCCCCAATGGGGCTTTCACTCATTAGCCCGCAATTTATTCGCGGGCGAGTCGGAAGCGTAGTCAGATAGCCAATTCGCCAAACTGAGAATTGCTGCTGGACTTAGCCTGTATCGCGACAATTTTCGGCATCACTGTACCATCTGAACGACCCCTCCCGTTCAGCCCCAAGGTGTAAATGTCTGAGTCGCCTTGCACTGAATCTTGCTGGGCGATCGCCGTCGGGGCTAAAGCCGTAGGCTTGCAGATCGAGAACAGCAAGCTCTTTATAGAGGTTGTAGGTCTGGTAGTTAGGGGGTAGCAAATAAATAAGGTACCGTTTAGGCCGGAGAGACGGAGATATCCCATTTAGGGAGGATTTCAGAACAGTGCCACTGTTGTTCAAACGCCTTCAACTCGTGATTGGGAACCGATATTTGCTTGGGATAGACGCCCTTGACCAAATGCACAAAGGGAGAGACGCCGTTCCAGGTCATATTGGACGCCCATTGCAGCGACTCGTCAACGGTGTTGAGTAGCGTACGTGCCATTCCAGTAATTTTCCAGCGCCGCCCAGCACCGCTCATAAGCCTGCGGCACGCTTCGCGAACGGGTTGTATTTGCTGTGATACGGCAGATAATAGATCAAGTGTACTTTCAGCCCGGTCGCCTGGACAACCTAAGCCAGTCGTTTGATGAACTGCGTCCGGTTGCTGCGAACCGCCGAGCCGCCATCGAGATCAATCGCAAGGGCTTGGATGTCAGGATAACTGGCCCGATGTTCTTCCCACCAAGCATCTAGACAATCGACAATAAAATCGCTGGTTTCGGCAGACTGACCCAAGTAGATTGAGAGTTGGCTGTCTGCTACGTTGAGGATGCCAAAGGGGCTAAGACGGCGTCCCAGTGGTCATCATGGTCGTCGGCTTGGTTCGCCTTCAGGGTGCGGGCTTTGCCCCGTCTGGAGAGACTGCCAATTTTGACTTTTGCTTTGCTATCAATCGACAGTCTCAGCACGGTAGGATTCGCGTCTGCCGCTTGGTTCGCCTGCGCGACATGCTGGAAAATCGCATCGGTTTCGGGGATCTTTTTTTGCGGCTTCACTTTTTGAGTTTGGGACAGTGTCGTTTGCATGTGACTTGCCCTTGATGATTTTGGGATCGTCGGAGATAAGGTTAGAGCGATCGCCCTCTTCAATCTTCTCTGAACTCACCTCCAGATATTGCCACAAATCTTTGGAGCTGCGGTGGCCACCATTCTCTTAAATCAGGATAGAGCGGCTCGCAAGTTAGCTGTTTAGCTTTCTCGATACCAGACACGTACGCACTGGAGCCATAATATTAGTACTCCTTGATTAGTAGTTGTTGAATACAACCCAATATCGGTTCTTCCCAGATCAGGCAACACAACCGTCTCGATGTTGATCAGGTCAATCGAGTTTTGCTCGATCCACTGGTTTGCCTTCTCTACAATATCGGATAAGCTTTCAACCTCAGATGGGCCACCAAACAGTCCGCGTTGTGTTACCTGAGGTACAAAGTCTTTATAGTGGATCACCTTGTAGTCCCCAATAGCTGAGTATTTGCCAAATTCTAGTGAGATTTTAACTGTGAGACGAACTTCCTGACAACTGGGCGATCGCCTCCACCTTCTCTTCTTCCGACACCTCCAAATAGCGCTGGAGCGCTACCATCGAAGTCCAGCTCTAACTCTTGAATCGTCTTCAGGTACCCTCGCCTTATCGACAATCCTAAAACCAGTGGATCAGAAGTGGAGAACATCAGGGACGTGCCCGCCGTTGCGATGCAGGCATGGGTAATCGCCATCATGGGGTTATGCAAAAAACATCATGAGGCGGTTATCGCTGTCACCCCGCAGATACGAATCAACCGCCGACACGTAGAAATTCATCTTTCCCGAAAACGCTGGCTCAAACTCTCCTATCCTCAGATCGATGACGCATGGCAATGGAGTCGAGTGTGGTAAAACAGCACGTCAAGCCGATACTCTTTATCGTCAACCGCGATTGGATATTGGCTATTCACGAAACCCCAACTCTACCTTTGCCGCTCTCCTGGCAGTTTTTGTTCACCCCTGCACGAGATGTTGGCTCTTGAGGGCGACATGCAGGTTGAGCCGCTGCATGGGGTCTTTAAGATCAACCTGACAGAGCGTTTCGATGCGCTCTAGCCGATGGAGCAGGGTATTCCGGTGAACATGAAGCGCTGTAGACGCTTCCACAACTGCGCCCCCATAGTCGAGATAGGCTTCGAGGGACTTGAGCAGATCGCCGTTGCGTTTGTGGTCGTAAGCCCGCAGGGTTTCTAGATGAGTCAGATAAACGTTGGCCGCTCTGTCTTGGGGGGAAAGGCTGTAAAGCCAGTGGAGCAGCCCTAGATTTTGGAAGGCGATCGCCCCCTGCTCATCTCCCATTGCGATCGCAATTTGCAGGGCTTCTTGGGCTTGTTCGTAGCTTTTTTGGAGAGATATCTCGTCAGCATCGCCAGTCGATGAACTCACATTGCCGACCCCAACCAAAGCTGGCGTGGTTTGGGCTAACGACTCTGCCAGGGCGATCGCCTGTTCATATCCCTGCTGAGTGGTTTGGCACTCCACCACCGCCACCCAGCTTTGGTCGCGGGGAAACAGCAGGAAGGGGTGTTGCTGCCGCGTAAACCACTGCCGCATGGGAATTTCTAAGGTTGAGTGAGCTGCGTTTGCGGCTTCGGGGTCTCGAATCATCCAGACCTGGTGGGAGCAATCAAGCTGATAGCCAATCCGCTGTGCCTGCTCTTTCAGCGTCGTTGCATCCGTTTTTCCGCCCAATAGCTGAGCAAAAAAATCTCCCTGTAAGGCCACTGCCGCCTGCTGCATGGATTGTTCTTTGAGCAAAATGAGCGCCGCCACGGTCGCCCCATGACTGATCGCCAATTCGTCTAAGGGGGTGAGCGGTTCATCGCCTTCAATCGTCCAGATGTAGCCATGAATTTCCCGTTTCACCACGATTGGCGCGACGATTCTGGCCATCGTCATGCCCACGTCTGGGAGAGGCGATAGTCGAATGGGCTGCAGCGCTTTTGCCAACCGGGCATAAATCCCTTCTTGTAGCAGGCGATCGACAATCAGTTTGGCCGCATGTCCACCCTTGATACTTTGAGCCCGAACGTCATCGATGGCACCCCGCTGAGCCGCCGCCAGTACCTGAAACAAGGTTGACTCGATGGCGATCGACCGATTTAGCAACCCTGCCATGGTCTCGGCCAGTTCGTTGAGGTCTGCGCCCTGCAAGACTACATCAGTGAGCTGCTGGTTGAACCGGGCCGATCGCTGCAACAAGTCATACTGCTGGTTGACAATATGTTTGAGAACGGCCTCGGTGATGTCGATAAAGTCTAAATCCGGCGGTGTTTCGATAATGGGAAAGTCTAGGGCTTCTGCCTGTTGTCGTAACGCCTCAGGCGTTTCAACAAAGTAGTGGCCCGTGCTCAAGACCAGTCCACAAAAGCCCAGACCATGCAGTTTAGGAATCAATGTTTGCTGGAGTTCTGGTTCTTCATACAGCCCGACGCCAGTGGTGAGCAGTAGCACGCCTTCTCGATCCCATTGGTAGTGAGCGCGGACATAGTCCACAACATGTAACCACTGCATGATTCGATGCAGCCCGTTTTTTCCAGCGACGAGTCGAGCCGAGGAAAAAATAGGAAATGCCAAAGCCTCACGAACGGTCAACATCAGAAAAGATCGGTATAGATAGGAAAAGGGCGAGCAATAGCTTAATTTTGCTATGGCTCAAGTATTTTAGATGTGCCTGGTTAACCGATCGCCATTTCTCGGGTTCTATTGCAGAAGACGGGCGTCGAAGGGGTAGTGAGTCAGATTTTCATAGCCCGTTTCAGTAATCAACACTTGGTTCTCTAGTTTGACGCCTTCGCGATCGCCCTCAGCCCCCGCATAGGCTTCTACACAGAGGGTCATGCCGGGTTGGAGACTCCCCTCGAAGGCACCATCAATCCAATCTTCTGGATAGTAGACCACTGGGAACTCATCACAGAGGCCAATGCCGTGCATGAGCAGG
Organism: Elainellaceae cyanobacterium; assembly: GCA_049647405.1. GTDB lineage: Bacteria > Cyanobacteriota > Cyanobacteriia > CAKZMO01 > CAKZMO01 > CAKZMO01. Next base: position 15,904 of record JBARXP010000431.1, read on the forward strand.
CTGTAGCGCTGGGATTGGAAGGCTGCTGGCAGGCGGTGGGCGCGTTCGGAGAGTTCTTTGAACGATACGCCGGGTTTGAGCATCGCCATGTTGGTGGTGAGCTGTTCGTAGGCGAGTTGGTAAAGTTCGCGCTGGCGATCGCTGGGAGTGTCATCGCCGCAGTACCAGGTGCGAGAGATATCTGCGGCCATGCCGTAAGGCCCAATCATATCTGTGTCGAAGGCCACCAGGTCTCCGGCGTGAATGGTGCGCGGGCCTGCTTCCTGCATCCAGGGATTGGTGCGCGGCCCAGAACTGAGCAGTCGGGTTTCAATCCATTCGCCGCCCCGCTTGATGTTTTCGGCCTGGAGCACAGACCACAGCTCAACTTCGGTCAGGCCGGGGCTTAGCGCTGACTCCATGGCGGCGATCGCCGTTTCACAGGTCGCCAGGGCACAGCGCATGGCATTCACTTCATCGGTGCATTTGATGGTACGGGTCTGTTCCATCAGTTGCTGCCCACTGCGAAGCTTTACCCCCGCAGTCATCAAGGCCTGAACACCCGCGACTTCGATCCGATCCACCGCTAGGCGGCGATTGCGGCCACCGTGCTGCTGCATCACGGCAGCGATCTCTTGGGCAAACCGCTGGGCTTGATTGACTTCGGTATCCCCGGCCAGAAAGTAGGAAAATCCAGCCCCTGTGCGCAGTTCTTGAATGAGTTCTAGGTGAGCCGACATGTGGCCGCAGCCGTGGAAATCCCACAAAATTACATGGCCATCTGCTCCGACAAAGGCGGCGCGGGCAGGATTATGGGCGATCCACACCTGCATGTTGGGGCAATCGGTGGCGTAGCGAATATTGACGGGGTCAAACAACAGCACCCCGGCATAGTCTCGCTGCTGAAGCTGAGCCACGATGCGATTTAGGCGAGTCTGCCGCAGCCGAGGCAGATTTGGTGGCGTCAAGCCTAATTGCGCCCATTCTTGAAAGGCTTGCGGGGTGGGGCCAATTTCAACCCGATCGTGGTCGTCTATCGTGCCGTCGGGCTTCAGGGCTAGCTGAGCGGGCCTAATTTTGGGAACCGGAATTGAATGGGTGATCATAGGGGTAGAAGTTGACAGAATAGGGGGCTAAACGCTGGCAACGGTGAACTCAAAACTCATGCGACGTGACTTTGAGAACCCGATTTTGGGTTGATTAGTCACCCCAATCCCCGCTTGGGAGGGGTTTGATCTTATGGGCGCAGCCCAGTTTTGCAAGTTGACCCACCCTACGGGAAGCGCAAGCTCTACATTCCCCAGCCCCTTCTCCCAAAAAAGGAGAAGGGGAGCTGGACTCAAAGCCCCTCGCCCGCTGGGAGAGGGGTTTGGGGTGAGGGCAACCATAACCTGAGGTTCGAGATTTGATATGACTCGCCACTCCGGTGTAAGTCGCCGCTATACGTAAGGGATGAATCGGCTTGGCGATCGCCTCTAACCGTGAATGCGCAGGGTGACGTTTTTGACCTGGGTGTAATTTTGCAGTGCCACTAGTCCCCGCTCGCGACCGATGCCGCTCTGCTTGTAGCCGCCAAAGGGCGCGCCGATATCGCCAGCAAAGTATTCGTTAATCATCACGTAGCCCGCCTGAACCTTTTTGGCCAGACGCATGGCGCGGTCGATATCGCGGGTAAAGATGCCTGCGCCTAGACCGTAAACGCTGTTGTTGGCGATCGCCAAGGCTTCTTCTTCATCGGTAAACGACAGCACAGACAGCACTGGGCCGAAAATCTCCTCCTGGGCAATCACCATGTCGGGGGTGACTTGGTCAAAGATGGTGGGCTGGAGGAAGTAGCCCTTGTCTAAGTGGGAGGGGCGATCGCCGCCAGTGATCATTTGCGCCCCCTCATACTCACCCTTTTTGATATAGCCCATGACCCGCTCAAAGTGCTCTGCCGACACCAGCGGCCCCATATTGGGATCATCGATGCCTTTACCAACCGTGAGAGATTGGGCGTGAGCCACTAGCTTTTCTAAAAAGGGCGCTTTGATCGACTCGTGGATCACCAGGCGCGACCCCGCATCGCAGTATTGACCAGTGTTGCAATAGATGCCCATGGCGACATCCGCCACCGCCTGATCCAAATCGGCATCCGGGAAAATCAACTGGGGCGATTTGCCCCCCAGCTCCAGCACCACAGGTTTGATGTGTTCCGCCGCCGCCTGCATGACTTTTCGCCCACTCGTCACTGATCCGGTGAACGTCAGGCTGTGAATCCCCGGATGCTGACTCAGGGCTGCCCCCGCGTCATAGCCAAACCCATTGACCACGTTATAGACGCCGGCTGGAAAGCCAACCTGCTGCATCAGCGCTGCCAACGCCAGGGCGGTCAAGGGGGTTTGCTCCGCTGGTTTAAACACAGTCGTGTTCCCCGTGGCGAGTGCGGGAGCGGCACTGCGAGCCACCATGCTCAGCGGCGCATTCCACGGGACGATATGTGCGGTCACCCCCAGCGGCTCGATCAGGGTGAAGTCTAAATAGTCATTGCCGATGGGGATGGTTTCGCCATGCACCTTGTCTGCTAGGCCCGCGTAGTATTCGAAATAGCGGGCGGCTCCCACTATCTCACCCTTGGCATGGCTGAGGGGTTTACCCGTGTCGAGGGTTTCTAGCTGGGCTAAATTATTCGCCTCGGCTCGAATCGCCTGGGCTAACTGATAGAGCAATTGCGCCCTTTCCTTTGGCTGCACCTGTGACCAGGCTCCGGCAAAGGCTGTTTGCGCCGCTTGCACCGCATCATCAATGTCTTGGGCGCTGCCACAGGCAACTTCGCAGAGCACGTCTTCGGTGGAAGGGTCGATGGTGGCGAAGCGATCGCCGCTATGGCTATCGCGCCATTCATTGGCAATAAAGAGTTGGGTGTGAGGAATGGATGGAGGCATAAATCTGGGCAAATAATGGGGTTCAACAAAACGGAGATTAATAAACGGGTGCAGCTGGCTCGGGAGCAGCAGTGCTGGCCATTAAAGGAACCTCTTCCAGCACCGGATCGCCCGCCGGGATGCGATCGCGAATTCCGACCATGCGATCGATCACCATATTCTGAAAGCGATGCAGCGGCTCCTCGAAGGGGTCACTAAAGCGCCCGCCAGGGTAGGCCAGATTCCCCAACCCCTGCTGCACAACCTCAACAATGTCCACGTCTTGCTGGTTGACCATCTGCCAGAAGGTCATCAGCTCATCTAGCGCCGCGCCGACTCCCTCCGTTTCTGCGGTGCCTGGTGGCAAAATGATCGCAGTCGATTCTAGGGTGAAATCACAGCTCCGGGGGTTCAAAATCATCGCAAACGCATGGTTTGGCAAGAGCGAAAAGCAAACGTTAGGAAATAGACAAATAAAGCGCCCTGTCATCTTCTCTAGCTCACTCAATTCAGCCATCAGCGGTAGCCCCTGCCAGCCTCCGGCGTCAGTGTTGGCAGAAACTGGCGTCGTGCGCATGCCTGTATACATGCCCGGTCCCTGCTCCCGGTAGTGGTCTTCCACCCGCGAAACCTGGGCCAATTCAGGATGCACCCACGGCAGGTGGTAGTACTCCATGAAGTTTTCTGCGATCAGCTTCCAGTTAGACTTGAGCGAAAAATCCTGCTGCCGCCCCACTTGCCAGTGCTCTAGGCCATAGCCCGCCAGCCGCTGCGGCAAATCTCCGAGCCAGGTCGCCAGCGGCATCGCCTCAGCATCCAGATTAATGAAAATCAGAAAGCCCCAGGTCTCCACCCGCACCGGCAGCAAGTTTGTATCTTGCTCAGTCAACCGTTGGCACGCTTTACCCGCGCGACCCTGATCAAACATCGGCATCGCGGTGCAGTCGCCCTTCAGGTTATATTGCCAGCCATGATAGGGACACTGGAAGCGCTTGCTTTGGCCCTCTTTCAGCACTAGCTGGGAGCCGCGATGGCGACATACGTTGTAATAGGCCCGCAGCTGGTGGGTCTGGTCGCGCGTCACCACCACAGACTGACCGGCCACCTCGGTCACCATCATTTGCCCAGGTTCTGCGACCTGGTTGAGGTACCCGACCGCAACCCAACTTGTGGCAAACACTCGCTCTTGTTCCAGAACATAAAACTCCGGATCGCTATAGGCATTGGTAAACAGCGATTTGGCTTCATACAGGGGGAGCCGCGTTTGGGCATAGCTCGCTTCATGGGTGAAGTCTTCGCGCTTGAGCTTGGGGAGAATGGAGGAAAAAGTCGTCATGGGAATTTTCCGTTTAAAAAGAATGTTGGATTATTAGAATGTTGGATTATTGACTTTGGGTTGAGTGTTGGACAGGCACTCAAGTGAAACGCCGATGGATAGAAGCAGAAATCTAGCAGGCAGAACGATAGGCTGCCGACAGCTTTCAACGTTGGGCGCGTGGAATCAAATTCTCAGGGCTGGAACGTAATCAGGCTCAGTCAAGGCCGGACGATTGACTCGGAAGGGCTCAATATCATGGGGGGTGCTGCCGTCGATCGCCAATTCGCTCAAGATTTGCCCCAGCAGACTGGCGAACTTGTAGGCATGACCCGCCCCAATTGCGATCATGATCTGGGGATGTTCTGGCAAATGATCCAGCACGAAGTCGCGATCGGGGGGCAGCGTGTAGAGGCAAGTTTTGGAGTATCGTTTGGGCCCCACAAAGTTGGGAATGTTGGTGCTCAAAAAGTCGTGCAGCTGCTGTTCGCGAATTGGGTTTGGCTCAAAGGTGCGATCGCGAGCCGTGACTTCGTGACCGGACGCATCCATCGCTGCCTTGGTGGCGACCTCCCCGTAGATCGGGAAGCCGTAGTAGCTGAAATCATCCTTCCACTGAAAAACCGGGAACTGACCGATGGTAAATTCCTTCAGGTGAGGGGTGGCATAGTAGGTGACCTGCTCTTGGGTCACGGTCAGGGGTAAGGTCATGCCCACAGACGCAAGCAGTTCATTCGTCCAGGCTCCTGCGGTCACGATCAGCTTGTCAGCGGTGAAAGACCCCCGCTCTGTTTTCACCATGGCACCAAACCCGTCGGGGTCGGGCTGAATACTGATCACCGGGCAGTCATCTAGGACATCAGCTCCGTAGCCCCGCGCCAACGACACATGGATCGCGTTTCCCCGAGACGGATCGGCAATACCTGACTGGCTCTGATAAAGGGCCACCACATCTGATTGGGGTTGAAACTGAGGAAAGCGGTGGCGGAGTTCATCGCCGTCTAAGCGATCGTAGGGAATGTCCGCCCGATCCATGGCTTCCGCATAGTTCTCAACAATGGACTCATGGGGACCGTCCTTAAAGGCAATTTGTACTCCCCCAGTTCGCACGACCGGGTCAATGCCAGATTCCTGGGCGATCGCATCCCAAGCCTTGTAGGTATAGGGGGTTAACCGGGCGTATTTTTCCTGGTGATAGGCTAGCCGAATGATCCGCGAGTAGTCTTGAGAGCCGCCGTTGTGGTGAAAGAGCGGGAACTGCTCAATGGCAAGAACGTCTCCGCCCGATCGCTTCGCTAGCCAATAAAGCGCGGCACTGCCAATACCACCACATCCAAGCACGATATAGCTGTAATGAGTTTTCATAAAATCCCCGATTCAAGGTACACAACATGCAGAGAACTTGCCCCCTTGAGGTGCATTAAAGGGGAGCATTAAAGGGCAGTATCAAAGGCTATGACAGACTTACGATGCGTAAACCTTAGAAAGATCGGCAAAGCCTTTAATCTCGATAGAATTGCCAGCCGGATCACAAAAAAACATCGTTCCTTGCTCACCAGGCTCTCCCACAAAACGAACCGTTGGAGTAATAACAAAGCTGACATTAGCCTCTTTAAGTCGTCTCGCCAGGGCTTGCCAACTGGTCAAATCTAGAATGACTCCCAGGTGAGGGATAGGAACCTTTTGATCGCCAACTATCCCTGTTTTCTCAGCTTTGATCGGTTCACCGAGGTGCAGCGAAATTTGATGACCAAAAAAATCAAAATCGACCCAGGTTGCTGTACTCCGTCCCTCTTTACAACCCAGTAAACCGCCATAAAACTCTCTCGCCACATCCAAATTATGGACGTGATACGCCAGATGAAAGAGCGAGTTCATAGTCACCTCCTCCAGAGCATTTGCCACAACATCGGATGCGTTATCAGATGCGTCATCAGATGCGTTGATAACTTGATTTGAGAGCACTTTTACCTAACCAGACTGCTGTTTCCACTCAACCAATTTATTGAAAGTTGTTGAAATATTTGGACTTTGTCATAGCAAAGTCTTTGTTGAATAACTACAGCCGATTATGATTGCATCCTATAAGAGGTAATCACAAAAACTCAAGGTGAGATTATCCAACATTTTCAGCAATTGATTGTGCAGAATGCACAAGTCTGCCAACTTGTTATGAGAGCTTGATTTTCCCAAAATACTTATTCAATTGAGTTCTTAAATTTCTGAAAGACTTTTCTGAAAAGGGAATAGGGGATTGCGTAGGATGAATTTCCTAAGAAAGAGTATCCATAAATACAGTATTTATTTGGGCAAGATACTAGCAATAAGTACATTGCTCAGCCGATTTAGCAACACCTTTTATAGGTCGCTCCGTTTTATGTGTCGGAGTTTTTAGGTTGTTCGCTTTTGAACATTTACCTTAAGTTGTGATGTTGTTTTTATGTCGTTTCGAGTATGGCTGAAGAAAGATTTGAGTGGTCTGAATAGTTTAGATCTAGATACATGTGCCGGAGCTTATTTTAGGATGTAAATCCATCATCTTAAATGGGTTAAAAGCTCTTTCTTTCACTGGTCTAAATTGGGAAAATCAGCAGCCATTTTATGTTTTGCTGCTGTGATCCATCTTGTAAGGCAGAGTTTGTACTGTCTGCGAAGCTGATGCTTTTTGTGTTGACGAATCAGCAATTTGGCAATGACTTTTAAAAATGCCATTCAGTTCTCGAAAAACTCCCTTAACTCATTGAGATAAGCGTTGAAATCAAGTTGCCTAGAATTTCCATTTAGGAGTAACCAATGTCCGATTCGCACCCTAAGATTAAAATCGAGAACCTGGTCAAAATTTACGGTGACAATCCTCAACGCGCCCTCAAAATGTTTCGCGAAGGCGGCAATCGAGCCGATCTGCTAGAAGCAATGGGTAGTGTCCTCGGGGTGGCGAATGTTTCGCTATCGGTGGAGGAGGGTGAGCTCTTTGTCATCATGGGCCTGTCTGGTTCAGGTAAGTCTACGCTGGTACGCTGCATCAATCGTTTAATTGAATCCACCAGTGGCCACATCTACATTGATGGTGAGGATATTCTCCGGGTCGATAAAGCCCGCTTGAGGGAAATTCGGCGGACAAAGATTTCCATGGTATTTCAAAAGTTTGGCCTTTTTCCCCACCAAACGGTCATTGAGAACGTCGAGTATGGCCTGCGTTTGCGGGGGGTTGATGCCAAAGAGAGCCGCAAGAAAGCCCAGGAAACATTAGATGTTGTCGGCCTGAGCAAATGGGGCGAATATTTTCCCGATAACTTGAGCGGCGGAATGCAGCAGCGGGTGGGCATCGCCCGCGCCCTGGCCACAGATGCCCCGATCATGTTGATGGATGAGGCATTTAGTGCGTTAGATCCGTTGATTCGGCGGGAGATGCAGGATGAACTGATGCGACTGCAAACGGAGCTAAAGCGGACGATTGTCTTTATCAGTCACGACATTCAGGAAGCCCTGAAGATTGGCGATCGCGTTGCCATTATGAAAGATGGTTATCTGGTGCAGGTCGGCACCCCAGAAGAAATCATCACGAATCCCGTCGATGACTACATCGCCGCGTTTACCCAGGATGTGAATCGGGCTCAGGTGCTCAAAACCGGTTCGATTGTTCGCCAGACCGTTCCCTTCATTCTGGGTGAAGGATCGGCTCAGGCCGCCCTGGACGCGATGCAATCGCAAGAACGCGATCGCATGTATGTCGTCGATCGCCATGGCAAACCAGTCGGCGTGCTGACAGCCCCTGAATTGGCTGCCGCCATCCAAAACGGTGTGCGAGAGGTGGAATCGGTGATGCAGACCGATTTTCCTGCCGTCGAAGCCTCGACCAGCCTGGAGGAGATTTTCCACTTGGCCCGCTATGGCGTTCCTATTGCCGTGGTCAACCTTAAGGGCAAATTCAGTGGTGTGGTCGAACAGGGGGATATCCTCGCCAGCATCGGTCGCCTCAACCGCGATGTCAATACCGCTGCGGCTTCGCCAAACTTACCCCAAAGCGTAGCGGTGTAAAGGTTTTCTTGAGCTGAATTAATACGGACAAGGATGGATCCATGCAAGATTTTTTTAATTGGTTATTTTTGAACCAGTCAGTCGAAATCATTCCCCTGGGGAGCTGGATTTCACAGCTAGTAGACTGGGTCGTCACAAATTTTCGCTGGGTTTTCCAACTCATTCGGTGGCCGATCAGCGAATTCTTGAATGGAATTGAAGCGTTTTTCTTATGGATTCCGCCCTTCATTTTTTTACTGGTGATTGGTCTGCTGGCTTGGCAATTTGGAGGCCGGGGCTTAGCCATTTTTAGTCTGGTGGCCCTATCCTTTATCGCGCTCATTGGCGCTTGGCCCGAAACCATGATCACCTTAGCGCTGGTGATTACGGCGGTGGTGCTCTGCATTTTCGTCGGTTTGCCGTTGGGGATTGCTTCCGCCAGGAGCACCCGAGTTGAAGGCATCATTCGCCCCCTGCTAGACGCCATGCAGACCTTACCCGCCTTCGTTTATCTGGTTCCCGTCGTCATGCTGTTCGGTACCGGCAAAGTGCCAGGAGTGATCGTGACCTTTATTTTTGCCGTACCCCCGCTCATTCGTCTGACTAATATTGGTATTCGACAGGTTTCGAAAGAGTCTGTTGAGGCAGCCCTGGCCTTTGGCTCGACCCCCCGTCAACTGTTGTTAGACGTGCAGGTGCCTTTGGCCATGCCCACTATTCTGGCTGGGGTCAACCAGTCCATTATGTTGGCACTGTCCATGGTCGTCATTGCCTCCCTGATTGCCGTAGAAGGATTGGGCCAAATGGTAAATCGCGGCATTGGCCGTTTGGATGTGGGATTGGCCGCCGTTGGTGGCATCGGCATTGTATTAATGGCCGTCGTGCTAGACCGCCTCACTCAGGCCGTTGGCAGCCCGCCTAAGGATGGTCTCACCTGGCGCGATCGCGGCCCTGTCGGTTTTGTTCACCGTTTTCTGACGGGGCGTAAAACTTCTGCAGAAGCACAGTGAATTTTGTGCGAGAGCAATGGTTCCAATGCGGCTACCCTTGCCCATCAATAGCGTGAATTCCATAGCGCTTACGCAGTGAAATTAACGACTTGATAGCTGCACAGCACTTCGTGACAACTATCAGACCCTTCGATTTTTGTTGTTTTGAGCTTTATCTAAATTGACAGGTATGAAAATTATGAGAACTTCCACTAAGTGTGATTTTGCCAAGCGAATTGGCGCTGCGACCATCGCTGTCACCACCGTTCTCTCCTTGGCGGCTTGTGCTACAAGTCAACCGGAGGCGACCACCTCTGAGAGTGGAGACGTTAGTGCGCTGCCGGGTGAAGGCGTCAGCGTCACCCCGGCTTACGGTAGCTTAGAAGAATTGTTTCAAACCGAGGTCGTTAACATCGGTCTAGAACAGCTCGGGTACGAGATTCAGGGCGGTAAAGAGCTAGAGTTTGCCACCATGCACGTGGATATTGCCAATGGCGGCATCGATTACACCGCCGTCCACTGGACTAAACTGCATAACGACTTCTTTGAAAACGGCGGTGGCGATGAGAAACTGGAACGCACCGGGCTATTTATCAGCAACGTCTTGCAGGGCTACAAAATTGACAAGGCCACGGCTGAAGAATACGGCATTACCAGCATTGAGCAGTTGAAAGACCCCGAAATTGCCGCACTTTTTGATAGTGATGGGGATGGTCGGGCGAATCTTACTGGGTGTAACCCAGGCTGGGGCTGCGAATTGGTGGTTGAGCATCACCTCGATGATTATGGACTGCGGGATACAGTTCAACATAGTCAAGGCCAATATTTTGCCCTCATGGCCGATACCATCACCCGCTATGAGCAAGGCGAGCCCATCCTGTACTACACCTGGACGCCCCTTTGGGTCAGCGGGGTGCTGAAAGAGAATGAAGATGTGACCTGGCTGGAGGTGCCTTACACCTCGCTACCTGAGGCTCAGGGAGATGTCGCTGAAGCCGATACGACCGCTGATGGCATCAACCTGGGCTTTGCGATCGACCAGCAGGAGATATTGGCCAGCCAGGAATTTTATGACAACAATCCCGTAGCCGCCAAGTTCTTTGAGCTGATACAAATTCCGATTGAGGATGTGAGTGCCGAAAACCAGCTAATGAGGGATGGTGAAGATAGCCCCGATGATATTCGTCGTCACGCCGAAGATTGGGTAGCTAACAATCAAGACCAGTTTGATAGCTGGGTAACAGAGGCGAGAGCGGCGGCTGAACAGGCGGCCAAGTAAGCCCTAAAGTAGCGGTGTGATGTAGCCGTTGAGTATTCGGAGGATGAGGTGTAGCGGCTTGAAAAAAAAGCGATTTCGGGTTCTGTTTGCGAGCCGCTACACCTATCGCTTGCCCACCGAAGCCGAGTGGGAATAGGCCTGTCGTGCAGGTACATTGGATTTAGTCTAAACTCCAAGCCTAAACTCCAATAAAACTAACATAGAACATTTGTTTTGTCCCAGAGCGATCGCCTCAGCTTCCGAGCAACCGCGACGCTACCACGCTTTAGCGTTAGCTGATCCTCGTTCGTCTACAGTCTCGCCAATTCATGCCGTGCAGAGCTTGTTCTATCCAGGGAAAGTCACGATGAACAAGCGACATCAGTCCTCGGGCAGCGAACAGGGATTGTACCCAGGTCGGGCTGAAGCAAAAAGGGGCGATCGCTCTCCCTCCTCTTTTCTGCGGCGGCAAGCTCCAGGGTGAGGGCGAGGAGTTTTTCGAGGAGGTCGTTGATGATGGAGCTACCCTCAGCAGTTCAGGCAAAACACGCCACAATATTAGCTGCATCGTGACAAGGGTGAAATAAACTTCTGCTAGTCGGCAAAGGAATCATAAAGATTTGCAGGATTCATTTTAGTTTTCCTGATACTTCGTGTTGCTGATGAGAAAGTGAGCAGCAACTTTGGAGCAGTAGAATCTGCTTCATTTTATTAAGTCAGTGGGATTTTGCTGCCGATGTCTTTTTCTCAGGCAATTGACCTCATCATCTTTTCTCAGCATGGCATGAATGACGATAACAAGCAGATGGGAACCTTGGCAAATAAGGTAAAAACGCCTCAATCTCTTGTTATTGCTCCCAATTTAGGTCTTGTTGACACCTTCTTTGAAATTGAACCACTCATCAGAAGACTTGAGAACACTGCTGAACAGACGTTTGAGCAGTATCCCGATATTCCCGCTCGAATCATGGCAACGTCTCTGGGTGGTGTCGTTTGGGTAGAAGTCCTGAATAGACACCCCGAATGGTGGAGCCGGATTGAGTCTCTGGTCTTGTTGGGTTCTCCTATCGGTGGTGCTGATGCAGCCCGAATTGTTGACCCGTTTGGCTGGGGCATTGGCATGGCAAAACATCTGGGTGAAAATCGTCGTCCAACAGCAGAAAAGATTACGGCAGTAATCCCCACTCTGGTTGTAGCCAGCAACGTTACAGGGGGTGGAGATTTCCTAGTTTCAATTGAGTCTACAAAGCTCAAACACGCTCATTTTGTCCTTTTGAAAGGCGTGACGCACAATGGCCTTAAGACAGACCCTAAAGTCGTTAAGGCAATCCAAGAGTTTTGGTCGCAGCCCAGACAAGCGTTGCCAGCACCCAAAAACAGTCTCGTCTCAGAGTTGATTGAGCACTTTCGAGCTGTACCCGGCATTACCGACGCTAGTGAACGACACTTTTCTCAGTCAAATACTGTTTTTTCTTTTGCTGACGGAACCAGTATTCGAACTTGGACAAACCTTGTAGGTGTGGCACATGTTTTTGTCGCCAATTCGCAGGGAAAGTGTGAGTATGCAGCCTTTGTTGGGTGGGTGCATACGTTTGGTCTTCAAGAAGCGATTGATGAAGCGATGAGATGCTTCACCCCTGAACTAAGGACATAACTATTGCCGAGCGAAAGAAGGAAGCATAAGAATTTACAGAAATTATTTCAGTGTGGAAACTTATCGAAACCCATGATCATTCGTAACTCAATTGCTTGTTCTGTAGCTGTAGCAGCAGGAATCACTTCACCCATGCTGTTGACGACTTTTGTCATGTGTCTGTGTCCTTTTGCAGGAGCGGCGGCATTCACAAGCGCTCTTTGCACAATTGGCGGAAGTCTGATCGGCGGACTTTTTGGTCTGATGATATTGGGCGTTTTGATGGCGATCGCCACCTATATCTTTATGCAAATTCAACTGGCTTGGATGCCTATCTAGATCTCCTATGAAAGAATTCTACAAGCTAGTCAAATCTGCCACTCCAGAGCAGCGAGCCAACTTATCAAAGCTGACTGAAGCGGGCTTTGGGGATGCTCCTGATTCTCTCTGCAATCACATCAAGTTCCTCAGAGGTGGCGCGATCGGTCAAATCTTTTTCGACAAGTCGTGGAAACAAGTCGTGACGGACGTTGCTGATCACATTCATATCGACTGGAGCGACACGCTGAAAGGCAGACGGTGGAAAAAGCTGCCGACTTCAGATATTGAGAATGCTGTTGTGAAAAAGTTGTTCAAGCGAATGATGCGAGAGCTTTCACCTGAGCAGCAAGAACAGGTTGTCATGCAAATGAAAGACAAGACGGGAAACCATGAACTGGAAGCACTTCTGGCAACGGGCGGGGTGATGGCGCTTGCAAAAGGGAGTGGTTTTGGTGTTTACCTCATGGCAAGCACGGTATTAGGAGGCATCACTAATGCTGTGGGCATTACGCTTCCGTTTGCGGTTTATATGGGCATGAGTCAGGCGATCGCCTTTGTGGTTGGCCCCGTAGGTTGGGTCGCTCTAGCCGGAGGAATTCTCCACTCGATGAATCAACCTGATTGGGAAAAGCTGACACGGGCCGTTGTCTATGTGGCCTTGATTCGTGCAGATCAGGAAAAAGAATAGTGTTCGCTTGAATCGAGTTTAAGTAGCCTATCTTCATTAAGAAAACAAACAATAGAGTAGACTTGTATCATGGTTAATGAAAACACTTATTAACGAACACAAATGGAAGATAGGCATTTCAATATTCATGGGCATGAATATGTTTTGACAACCAAGCTAGATTCCGGAGGATATCCCGCCTCCTGCTTTAAGATTCTGGGAACTGACTATGAGATACGTGGACAGGAAGATGGAAGATTTCGCTTGTATCGTTGTCCACACGGTGCTTGTGACCCGTGCAGTAGCGATGATTTTACCTCATTAAAAGAAGCAACACAATTTGCAGATCTTTATGAAAGAGTTATTTCATTCACTTTTGAGACTAACGAGACTAAGGAAACTACTATTCCTCGAATTCTAGACATCGTTGAAGACCTTAGAAAAACGAGTGGTTCAAGAAACTGATATTATTCGCATACTTGTATCCAAAACTAGTCTGATGCAAAGTGTCTAAGAGTGAGTCAAATGTCAAACAAGAAAGCGTAGCCACTGGTTAATTTAAGATTGACATAAATGCAGTGAAAACTAATTTTATATATTAGGAAAATTGCCTCTTACGTATTGTTATCAGTGAAATAATTCTTGATTTTTTCAAGTTTTTGTCCAGCTTCTTTTTTCTTGAATTTATCTATATATATCCTTTCAATAATATATTCGACAAGTTCTAAAACTATTTTTGCATCATCATAGTTGCAATTTTCCAAGAAAATAGAATGCTCTCTATGTGCACTCTTATCTCCTACATATTTCACACTATTAATGATTTGTGCAAGCTCTTTTTCTTCGGAAAGATTTTCTTGCTCAACAAGAGTTTTGAGTCTTTCCTTTAGACCTATGAAGTTTCTATTTCCTTTATTGTCGGGTATCTTGAAGCAGTAGCAGATCTCTTCAAGAATTGTACGGCAAAGTATTATAGAAGCTCTGGGGGATCGCGAAAGTGAGGCACTTGCCTCATTAAGCAACATTTGTAGAGAATCTGGTACTGATATATGATATCTCTTTCTCGGAGCAAGTAAAGTCCTTGAATAGTAGAATTCCCACGCGTCTTTCATATTAAAATCATCTTTAGTTTGTCTAAGATATCCAAGATGTGTCGTGAGATTTGGGAAGCTTCTCTTATAGTATTCCACTGTTAATCTTTCACATTTTGTGCATAGGAAAACCTGAACTATTTCTGAAACGATGTTTACAAAATCATCCAAATCCCAAGAAGAAATCTCATATTTATTCTCAAAGTGTCTCTCACAATGCATGATGCCACCGCAATTGCATGTGAGTTTCGTTCGAGGGTGAATATCTTCAGGTAACATTTCCATGAAATATAAAAGTTAAGTTCTACATCGCTATACCGTTTTGCATCAAAGAAACAGGAAAGTTATTTGACTGAATCTCAGGACTGAAGAACTTTGAAGTTGCATAACTTTGACCGCAACTTCTACAAGTGCCAGCAACGAGGCGAAGAACCCCAATGAAAATCCAATACGTTGCTGAAGATACGTTGGCGATCGCACTCACCAGCAAGCCTGTTGCGGCTACAGATGCCATTACGAACGAGCTGATTGTGGATTACGACAGCGAAGGAAAAGTGGTGGCGATCACCCTCGACAACTACTCCAAAAACGTTGACGATATAGACCTTCAAGCATTGGGTGTACCGTTGGCAGCGGTCTGACTCGATCAGGTAACCGCTTCCATAAACCGCAAATGCTCAACCGGAGGGGCGATCGCCGTCATCTCGCAAAGATTGCTGGGCTTCCCATTCAAAATATTCCTAGGGAGTCAAGTGACGCTACGGACAGAGGGGATCTCATTAGGGTTTAGAGCTGAAACCGCAGACTTAGGGACTGTGACCACATCAATCGATTCACCTAGCGCGTTGAAAATTTCGAGGATATAGCCGTCTTCGAGACCATTGGGATCGGGAACTGTATCAACAAAAGTGGCAATATCCCCCCGCTGGAGGCTGTATTCAGGGAAATTTCGATTGAGCGAGATGCGGCTATAGAGTGGAATCGCAGTATCGTTCATCGTTTTGGCTTGAGAGTGACAAAGTGAAAAGCACCGTCTACGGTAGGCTCTACCCAAACTGTAACAACAGAGAGTAGGGCATCAGTTATCTGTTGTTAGTGACTTTACCTTTAACTAGTCTAGCTATCGTAGATATTGCCTCGATAGTTGATGTCATAAATGAATATCTCATTCGTGACACTGCGAATTTGAAATATGACTCGAATTTTGCCTACGCGAATTCTTGAAAATCCTTTTAACTCACCTTTGAGTTTTTTGATGTCAAGTTCTTCAGGTGGATAAACTTTTTGAGTTTCCAGACAGGTTTTGAGGATTCCTATTTTGCCGATGACATTCTCTCGACTGCTGTCGTCAAGCTTTTTTAAGAATTTACTCGCTGACTTGCTGAGCTTAATCTTCACGATTAAACCAGTCTGTGATGTCAACAAATTCGGAGTCCGGATGCTCAGTAGGAGAGAAGGAAGCTTCGATCTCCGCTTGCTCCTCATCGTTCACGTATGGAGTCAGCATATCGAAGAATTTGAACCACTCCTCGCGCATGACTTCGCGAACGCTTTCTTTAATGAGCGATTTAAGAGCCTGGGCATCTAGCGATAGAGCGGGTTCCATGGCATTTGCTCCATTGAGGGTGTTTATAGATAGGGTTCTTGAGTTTATTGTGTCGGATTCCAGAGGCCGATAACGGGTTCACCGCGTTTTTTTGAGTCGGCGATCGCCCTCTCTATTTTGTGCGATCGCCCATATCTATCCAGCGCTACAGCGTGTATGTAAACGCCTCCATTAGCGCACCGGGAACCCAGGTTCCACCCAGGTTTCGGCTTCCATAACTGCCTACATCAGGAATGAATTCCTGAAAATTCGTCAGCTCCATCAACTGCTCGCCAAAACAGCGATAGAGACTCTCATCAAACCGCAGATTCTCAATCGGAGCGACGATCGCCCCATTCTCAACCCAGAAGCAGGCGTAGCGCGTCATGCCCGTAATGCGACCCTTGGGGCGATCGCTCCAGTTGAGGTAGTGGAGATTGGAGAGATAGAGTCCGGTGTCGAGGCGAGAGAGAATGTCGTCGTAGGCGAGGGTGCCGGGAGAGATTTCGGGCGATCGCAGCCCTTCCCACTGGCTGGCTCCGTTTGCCGTGAGGTTATATTCCTTAGCGGTGCGTGAACTGACCAGCGTGTTCACAAGTTGACCTGACTCGATCAGAGATAGTTCGGTCGGCGCGACTTCTCCTAGATTATTAAAGCGAGGCACTAAGCCGTGGTTGAAATTTTCTTTGAGCGAGAATTGAGAGGATAGGGTTTTGTCGCCGCTGCGCAATGCGCCTAGGGCGCTGCCGCCCCGCTGGAGTGAGGCTTCGCTGAAGCATCCCCACGAAAACATGCTGATCAGCTCAGCCATGGCTGCTGGAGCCAGATAGGTACGATATTGCCCTTTGGCGATGGGCTTGGCTGCACTGGCGAGCTGCTGGAGCTGCTGCTTTGACTCGGTGAGCTTGGCAGCGTAGTCATCAGGGTTCCAGCGATCGCCCGCAAAGGTTCCTTTGACGGCTTTGCCGTCTTCGGTGAAGAGGGAATAGTCGAGGGTGAAGGAATCGGTGCAAAACCAGTGGGTTTGTCCGGCGGAGTCAGCGTAGGCGCGAATCGAGACGCCTCCGGCATAGAGTCCGGTGAAGTCTAGCCCAGCCACGACGGGCAAAATTTCAGACACGACCCGATCGGCGGGGAGAATGTCGCCCTGGTGAACATCGTGGCTGCTGGCACTGCCCGTGGGAATCACCTGGTATGGGTCTTCGGGCAGTTGCTCAATGTCTTGTCGTAGCTCGGTCAGAGCGTCTGCTGCGGTATTTAGATCGACTGTGGCGTTGCCCGTGATCGGGACTTCGTGGAAGGTGGTGCGATCGCCACTCATCAGGGTTAGGGTGAGTTCGCCATCGGCTACGGTTCCCGTTTGGCGCACCTTAGCTCGGTTGAATCGCGTAAACTGGCTCTGTTCGGCGGTGAGGCCAAGCGTTAGGGTTTCGTGCGATCGCACATCAGCAAGCAATGATTCCTTAATCTTCTCAAACGTCTGCTCTAGTTGTTCCGCAAACTTTGCTGACGCGGTTCCGGTTTGCTCTACAACTCCCGTCATGCCGCACCTCCAAATACTTCAATGTTCTCAAACGCACAAACCGGAGACCCATGCCCGACGCGAATAATCTGGTTGGGTTCGCCCTTGCCACAAAACGGAGTGCCATACATTTCCCACGTGGCCTCGTTTCCGACCTTTGCCAGACTATGCCAAAACTGGGGCGTGGTCGAGCGATAGTTGGGGTTGCGCAGGGTTTTAGTCAGCTTGCCCTGCTCGATCAGCTTGGCGTATTCGCAGCCAAACTGAAACTTGTGGCGCTGGTCGTCGATCGACCAGGAGCGATTGGCCTCCATATAAACCCCGCGCTCGATGCCCGAAATCATCTCTTCAAAGGAATCTGAGCCTGCTTCTAGGTTAATGTTTGCCATCCGGTCAATGGCAGGACGATTCCACGACGTAGCCCGCGCACAGGCGACCCCCTCGACCCCCAGCCGAGCCTGACTTTCCAGGCTGCCTAGCCCTCGCTGAAGCACCCCGTCTTGAATCAGATATTCTCGCTGGGCGGCGGCTCCCGTATCGTCGAAGCCGTAGCTGGCGAACTCGCCAGACACCGTTGGGTTGAAGGTGACATTCATCAGCGGCGAACCGTAGGACAGATGCCCAAAGTCGGAGGGCTTCACAAAGCTGCCCCCGGCATAGTTGCGCTCATCTCCCAAAATCCGGTCTAGCTCAAGCGGATGGCCGATGCTCTCGTGAATCTGGAGCATCATCTGGTCAGGAGCCAGCACCAGAGTCGTGGCTTCGGTGGGGCATTCTTCAGCCGTGAGCAGCTCAACGCCTTGCTCACCCACGACCCGAGCCTGATTCCATACATCCGCTGGCGGAAACAGTTCCCAACTGCCTTGGTAGCAGTGGGCACGGGGGCCATTGTGGGCGCGCATCTGCACCACGGGGCCATCTTGAGCGGTGACCCCAAAGTGAGTTTGCAAAAACAGAAACTTTTGATAGACCTCAGAGCCGTTGCTGCTGACAAACCAGGTTTCGATTTCGTTATTTGTAGCGGCGGCGCTGGTTTGTACGATCTGATCTGACACCTTCATCTGGTCGCACAACCGCACCAGCAGATCGTTGATTTCCCCTGGAGATAGAGCGTCCTGACTTTTCTCGAAAGGCGACGTGTAGTGACCCGTCACCTTAGGACGCACCGCCGTCGTCATGGGATGGATGGCCCACTGGCTCGCGGCAAGAGCTTGGTGATAGGCAGCTTGTGCCGCAGCCTGAATGCTGGCTGAGTCAAGGCTATTGGTAGCTCCGTAGCCGATTTGACCGTTGACCATCGCCTCGACCATTGCGCCCCGGTTGAGCGATCGCCCATTCATCTGGGGCTTGCCATCGCGAACCGAGCGGTAGCTGGCGGTTTCTTTGACCGCACGAATACCCACCCATTCGGCAGGCACATCAATTGTTTCTAGGATCTTGACCAGTTCAGGAACCATGGGTGCGTAGTTTGGATAGGGGACGAAGAAACTTTAATGATTTGGCTCAAGGTCATCGGAGTCTCAATAACAGGGAAATTAAGAGTTCCCCAGCCTTCATCTTCACTTAGTTTAACGAAACTCACCTAGAATTCACGGAGACAGAAAGGAAGATAGAAGAGCGATTTGATACCCGCTTAGAGCCCTGTGAGATGCCACCCTACTGCAATGTCAATGCGTATTTGAAACAGATCAAATGTATCTTGCAAGCAGATTTGTCGCCTTTACTTATTCACGGTACATTCACGGTTGAACCCATAGAGTTTAGCTCGTTACAAATTTGCCTTATTCTCACCTGATTCTTGCTTCCGTCATTCACCTCTTAGCCGCTTTTCAATCGTTCACCATCAATCGTTCATCATGAAACGTTCCCTCTTCTTTTGGGCGCTTTGGATCGGATTTATTGCCTACGCCGCGATCGCCGCTCCCCCCGATCAGCCTGATACGGTCGAGTTGATTACAAACCTGTCCACAGGCCAGTGGGACGACCTCAATCCCCTCATCATCAGCCTGTTCAACATCATGGGAATTTGGCCGCTGATCTATTGCGCCATGCTGTTTGCCGATGGCCGCAGTCAGCGCATTCCGGCTTGGCCGTTTGCCGCCCTCAGCTTTGGCCTGGGAGCCTTTGCGCTATTGCCCTATCTAGCTCTACGCCAACCCAGTTCAGAGTTTGAAGGCGATCGCACAGGACTGGTCAAACGCATGGACAGCCGCATTCTGGGCATTGTGCTGACCGTGGCAGCGATGACCCTCGTGGGCTATGCGATCGCCGCTGGCGACTGGGGCGACTATGTGAGCCAGTGGCAGACCAGCCGCTTCATTCACGTCATGAGTCTCGATTTTTGCGTGCTGTGTGGTTTAGTCAACGCCTTGGTCGGAGACGACATGGCGCGGCGCGGCATGGGCGATCGCCAAGGTTTGCGCCTGGTCGCAGGGCTGATTCCCCTATTCGGAATATTGATTTACCTGTGTGTGCGATCGCCCCTCCCCTCCACCTCCGAAACAGCGACGGGAACCTCGGCAGAGATGAATCTGCAAGCCTAAGACACTGATTCCTCATACGCTGCAACGCCCGCAATTCATTTGCGGGTGGGCCGGAAGCTAGTCTGCCAAGATGAGAATTGCTGCATTTCTGTCTTTCCTCACCCCAGATAGAAAGAAGAGTGAGAGGATATGGATGGAACCCGTGCTAGGGTCTTGAATTTTTTACGTGAGAACGACTGCGCGACTTATGACTGTCCAGCCGCCCGCCCAACCCAAACTCTACGAAGGCAAAGCCAAAATCATCTACGCCACCGACGATCCGGAGGTACTGCTGAGCTGGTTTAAGGATGATGCAACCGCCTTCAATGCCCAAAAACGCGGCAGCATTGCAGGCAAGGGCGAAATCAACTGCACCCTGTCGAGCCATCTGCTTCAGCTTTTGGAAAAGCAGGGCATCGCCACCCACTGGCTGAGCCAGCCCACGGCAAACACGATGGAGGTGAAAGCCGTCACCATCGTGCCTCTAGAGGTGGTGGTGCGCAATATTGCCGCAGGTAGCCTCTGTCGCCAAACGGGGATCGACGTGGGGACGGTGCTCGACCCGCCGCTGGTTGAGTTCTACTACAAAAATGACGATTTGGGCGATCCGCTGATGACCCACGATCGCATTTTGGCGATGAATATAGCCACCACAGAATTGCTGCAAGAGATTGAGGCGATCGCCCGTCGCATTGATGAGGGGCTGACCACGTTCTTTGAGCAGTGCGGCATTACCCTGGTTGACTTTAAGCTAGAGTTTGGCTTTGACAGCCAGAAAAATCTGCTGCTTGCGGACGAGATCAGTCCCGACACGTGTCGTTTGTGGAACATCGGTGAAGCTGATGCCGAAAAGCGAGTGATGGACAAAGACCGATTTCGCCATGACCTCGGCCAGGTCGAAGATGCCTACCAGCAAGTGCTAGAGCGGGTGCTGAAGCAAATTTCTTGATGGGTGTGGCTCGTAGGGGCGCACGGCTGTGCGCGTACTTGTTTCGCGTGATGCTCTGCTAGATCCCCCTAAATCCCCCTTAAAAAGCTATCCCTTACGCAAAAGTCGCTGAAACGCCCATTTTTCGTTGAGGCCGATCCTTGAAACGTTTGCTGTAAAAGGGTTCTTATCTTGAGATCCCAAAACTGCAACCGATAGTGAAAACGACCAGCACATAAGGGTTATACCGACTTGTGACTAATGGATAGTAAAAAGGGGTAGGGCTGATTCCTTACTCAGAGAAAACTCTTGGAAGCCCTAACTTTTCGTTCGAACTCGTCTGAGTACAAACCAAGGAATCGAGGTTTCGAGCTTATTCTTTTTTTAGAGAATCAGCCCTACCTTAAAAAGGGGGACTTTGAACCAAACTTGAAAAGCCCTCTGTTTAAGGGGGCGGCGACAGCGGGGGATCATACGCCTGCGCTAAACACATGCACGTGCGCCCCTGCATTTCTTTTATCCCCACAAACGGCGGCGTTTGGGGCCATTCAACCGTTCGTGGGTGTCGCGCAGCAGAGTTGGAATGTCGAGCTGTTCAGGACAGCGGGGTAAACAGTCGCCACAGTCGGTACAGCGATCGCCCTTGCGCCCCGGAAACCAGTGCCCCGCATTTTCAAACATGCCATAGCGATATTCGCCGTAGGCGCTCATGTCGTAGGCGACGGCCAGGTTTCGCAGCCGCAACGCTTCGGGAATGTTGATGGCTTCAGGGCAGGGCAGACAGTCATAGCACTGGCTACAGCGATCGCTCCCCAATGCTTGAGCCTGATGCTGTTCTAGCCGTTCGAGCAAGCTCAATTCTTCTGGAGTCAGGGGATGGTCTTGGTCGGCAAGTTGGAGCGGTTCGTCGAGTTCGGCAGGGACAGCAGGGCCGACGCTGAGAGTGCTGATGCGGCGATCGCCCAGCAAAAAACGATAGTTTAGCGCCAGGGGCGTCTGGGGATCGCAGAGTTTTCGGAGAGTTTCGGGGGGCGTGTAGAGCAATCCGCCTTTATCGGCTGGCGAAATAATGAAGATGCCCATATCGTGCTGATGGGCCAGCTCAATCGCCGCTCGGTTGCGCTGAAACAGCAGGGTGTAATGGAGATTGACAAACTCAAACTGCTCTGTGGCGATCGCCCCCAAGATAATTTCCAGAGGCGCATGGGTCGAGAATCCAACATGACGCACCTTGCCCTGGGCGATCGCCTGTCGCACCGCTGCCATGCAACCGTGGCGATCGCGCACGGCATCCAGATGGTCTTGGGTATTGAGGCCGTGGATGGCGAGGCAGTCGATATAATCTAGCCCCAAGCGTTCTAGGGATTCGTCGATGGCGATCGCCATTTCATCGGCATTCAGCGTCGGCGGAATCTTGGTGGTAATAATCAGGTCAGAGCGAGAAAGATGAGGCAGAGTTCCTGAAGAATGGCCGAGGGAAGAACTGCCGAGAATAGCGTGCAGTGCCTCGCCCAAATAACGTTCGCTGTTGCCATAGCCCCGCGCAGTTTCGAGGTGATTGATGCCGAGCTGAATGGCTCGTTCGACAATCTGCTGTGCATTGTCTGACGAGGCCAAATAGCGCATTGTGCCCAGCGAAAATATCGAAAGGCTCAGTTCTGTTTTTCCGAAGCGGCGATATCGCATAGGTCAATGGGATAGATCAATAGTCTTGGCTGGCATTATTCCGGATGATGACCCATTACAATCGGAGCCATGTGTAGAGCCTCACCGTCTCATGATTCTCTAAACAAAAAGTTCTCTGAGCTTTTGTTCTCTGAGCTTTTGTTCTCTGAGCTTTTAGTCTTCTGCAATCTCAGTGTAGATGACGGTTTAGAGGAGCGATCGCCCCCTACCTTTTTTCTAGCGCCTCCTACTTTTTTATCTCATGGGTATTAGCAAACTTTATCAATTTCTCTCTGATCAGAGCATTCAGTTCGTCCGCATTCTCTGGTGCGACAACGCCAATATCATTCGGGGCAAGGCGTTTCACACGGCCTTCTTGAATGAGCACGAAGAGCACGGCATCAGCATTTCAGCGGCGCAGCAGGCGATCCCGGTTCTCTACGACGCCGTGGTGCCCGATAGCGGCCTCAGCCCTGTGGGAGAAGCTTGGCTCGTGCCCGACTGGTCAACCCTCAACGCCTTACCCTACGCCCCCGGACATGCTCGGGTCATGGGCGATTTGTTTGCGAATGGGCAGCCTTGGGCGCTCTGCCCTCGCATCTTTTTGCGCCGCATGATTGCCGCCGCCGAAGATATGGATTTGCAGGTGATGGCGGCATTTGAAAATGAGTTTTACCTACTGAAACCGCCTCAAGCTGATGGTTCGGTGCTGCCGACCGACAACACCGCCTTTGCCTCCACCTTTGGCATGGATGTCAATTGCAAGCTGATTAATGACATCGCTTCGGCTCTGATTGCCCAGGGCATCCCCGTCGAGCGCTATTATGCAGAATCTGGCCCCGGTCAGCACGAAATCTCGACCCGCTATACCCAGGCGCTCCAGGCGGCAGACTGGCAGGTAGCCTTTCGCGAAACGGTCAGGGGAGTGGCGCTGCGTCACGGCACGCGGGCGTCTTTCCTGCCGAAAATCTTTGCCGACCATGCAGGCAGCGGCTGCCATTTGCACCTGAGCTTGTGGCGCGATCGCACAAACCTGATCCCCAGCGGCCAAAATCCAGGTCAGCTATCAGAAACAGCCCAACACTTCATCGCAGGCGTTCTGGCTCACCTGCCTGCCCTGATGGCGATCACGACGCCCAGTGCCAACTCCTATCGCCGCCTTCAGCCCCACTTTTGGAGCGGAGCCTACCGTTGCTGGGGCTTCGACAATCGCGAAGCGGCCATTCGAATTCCGTCTAATCCCCATCCGCCCAGCCCGACCCATGTAGAACTTCGCACGTCGGATGCCTCTGCCAATCCTTATCTGGCCTTGGGCGCAGTCATCGCTGCCGGACTCGATGGCATTCACCAAAAAATGAAGCTGCCCGACCCAGTTACGCTCGATCCGGGCTATCTGCTGGCTGACCAGCGACAGGCTCAGGGCATCGATCGGCTACCCGAAAACTTGGGAGAGGCGATCGCCCAACTCTCAGGCGACGAGATTTTGCTCAATGCATTAGGAGCGGATTTATCTAAGGCGTTTCTCGCGGTGCGTAAAGCCGAATGGGAAGGTCTTAAAGGACTGAAGCTCGATCAGGAAGTAGACATGCTGTTAGAGCGGTATTAGTTGTTTGTAAAACTCTAATCTAAACAATTCTTTTCCTGCTTGAGACCACATGCTACGGATATATAGTCTCAAGCGTTTGTAAATCTAAGTCTAATCCCTAATGAAAGAAGCAATACGGTAGCATTGAGTGTCGCAACTGGGATCGCAACTATGTCTACTCATAATTCAGAAATTTTGCTAGCCATTCTAGTAGAGCACATGAATGAGCTTAGACATGTTGAAGAACATAGGCAGTGGATAATTAACCTGATCGTAGTTGTTGCATCAGGAGCTACCGCAATCGTTAGCACTATTGGATTCAGTAGTGCTTCTATTCCAATATCAATTTTGGTGATTTCGCTCGGTTTATTTGGTGTTTTTGTTACTTTAAAGCTTTATGAGCGGCAGCTTTGGTATCAAAAAAGACTCAATCTATTGATTGAAAAATTAGATGAATCTCAAGAAGGGCTTGAGCTAGAACAACTTTATAAAAAGCATGAACTCCAGCATAAGCGCTATGTCAAAAGGGATTCATGGGATGCATCAGTGAGGATAAAGTTTTCATCAATTAGAATGCACATACTTTGGGTAATTTTTAACTTGTTTGTATGTCTTTTAGGAATTGCAATGCTCTTGATTTCTATCTTCAAGTAGTGAAACCAACTCCTCACCCCATCAATCAACTAATCTTAGCCAAGCGTATTGGGGCAGATGCTCTATCCTTCTTAAGACAAGAACGGCCACGGCAAGACCGCCGATCCCCACTGCCGCAGGTTGCGGTTTAGAGTTCTCGCGAGCTGAATGTGAGGTTCATCCGACTCAATGGGGATCACGGAGGCCAAAACTCCCTGTCCGCAATACTGCATCACAGCATTAGCCGCTTCGATACCTGTGACATAAGCCTTTTCCTGCGACCAAGAGCCGTGGCGCGTCACCACCCAGTCTCCACTCATAAACACATTGTCAAAGCTGGTTTCGCGCGGCAGCAGGTATTGATAGCTGCCGGGGGCAAAGTGGGTCACGCCCTCGCGAATGCGAATCACGCTTTGGTTAATCACTGTGGCATCCTGAAATTCTGGAATGCAAGTCGTGAGGCGCTGGTGGGCGATCGCCACTAACTCATCATCGGTCTTTGGCAGAAGCTGGTTAGCGTGGTAAAAATCGACTTCTACGACGCTGCCCGGTTCGTCGCGATATTCATCGTGGAGAAAGTTGAGATCGAAGAAAGTCCAGCCTGTGGTGGCATCAAAACCAAAGCAGGCATTCGACGGACGCGGCATCGTCACCCGGCGGTCGAACCAGAGACGCAGCGCCAGCACATCAATGCCGCCCAAGTTGCGCAGATTGCAAAACTCGGAGCGACGACTGAGGCTAGAGCTACCTGCCACGATCTTTTTCATGCCGGAGATGCCCACCGAAAAAATGACGGCATCGGCCTCGAACCGCTCCTGACTGGACTGATCCCCGTCGAGATTCTGGCAAATCACAGCCGATACGCGATCGCCGTCCCCCAGTTCCACATCCGTAACGCGACGGTGGGGCAAGATCTTGCCGCCTAGGGCTTCGATGCGCTGTGTCCAGGGGCGAAAAATCTGCTCGCCTACGGTGCCCCGACACCAGACCACATCAAAATCGGCCTGATGCGCCAAGATGAAATAGTAGAGCATTCCTAACGCCGCCGCCGCCGAACATTGCTCTCCCGGCGCAAACAATCCTACCAGCAACATCGGCTCAAAGGCTTCTTTGTAGAGCCGCTCCGAGCAGCCAAAGGACTTGAACAGCTCCCGAGCCGTCATGGAGTCATAGCGCTTCCAGGCGTCGTCAGAATTATCAAAATCGATGACGGAGTAAAGCAGCGGCAAGGCAGAGAGGCGATCGCCCAACGGCAGTCGATAAAAGCGGGTGTAGACAAACGTGCCCAGGGGCGTAGGCAACGGCGGCATGTCTTGGAAAATGGGCGACTCGACTTCTAGACCCGCTGGAGAATATTGAGCGGAGCGGGTGAATGGAGTAAACGGCTGAATCTCCAGCTCATCCACTAGAGAAAAAATATTGCGGTAGGGATACCAAAAGCCGTGAATGCCTGCCTCTACCGAGCGACCTCCCTCAGTTTGCCAACCCGCCACCAGCCCACCGGGATAGGCTCCGGCTTCGAGCAGCGTCACCGCATAGCCCTGCTGCGCCAGATGGTAGGCTGCGCCTAGGCCAGCCCAGCCCGCTCCAACGACAACGACGTTTGGCGATCGCCCCATGTCCCGTACTGCTGCTTCAACCTGTTTGACATCCTCCCCGACCTAAAGGAGCGAGGATTCCCAGTCTGCCAGCACTAAGGAGCTTGCGTCTAAATAAGCTACCAATCAAGAGGAGCCAATCGTGATCGCCCAGTGGGGGAGAGTATCTGATGGATGCCAATCCGCTCGATACGGAGCTAACGTGGGGGCATCGACGCTG
>JBARXP010000432.1:0-4121 GCA_049647405.1 Elainellaceae cyanobacterium
TGCTTACGTCTAGAGGTGCAGATCGTCACCGCCAGATGGCGGTTCAGCTTGGGGCCAAAGGCTACTTTACGAAACCTTATCTAGAAGAGGCTCTACTCGACGCAGCTCAACGAATGTTGAATGGCGAGGTCTTAGTCGGCACATAAGCAGTACGGCAGCAGTGCGGCTTCATTAAAGACTGTGCAGCCTCTGACTTAAATGTCACAGGCTGCACAGTCTCTAGTATTTAATTAATACTTGATTTTTCATCGACTTAAGTATCTGGTCAAAACTCAAGCGAACAGCTTGTGCCTGCCAGAGGGGGCACACACTCAGATAGCATCGTTTACCGATCGCTACCTACTTGCGAGTAAAGGTACTTTTCGACAGAGCTTATAACTCGAAGACTTTAAAATCGGAGCGGCGGGATTTGAACCCACGACCCCCACTACCCCAAAGTGGTGCGCTACCAAGCTGCGCTACGCCCCGAAATGCTACAACATGATAACACATGGTTCGTGCTCCCACGTGGCGTTGCAAGATGTTTAGATGAGAAATGCCTGCCGCTAGGAGTAGAATCCTGATGCAACTCTTATGAAAATATTGCTAGTTGAATCAGACAGTGACATCGTGATTGCCTTGGTCAAGCGCCTCACGGCTCATCACGTTGTCGTCGATGTCGTGAAAGATGCAGAAGAGGGCTGGACTTATGGCTCTACCTTTGGCTATGACCTGATTGTGATTGGTGGGCGATCGCCCCAGATCGACGGCGTGAGTTTGTGTCAACAGTTTCGAGAAGAAGGGTTTACGCTGCCGATTTTGTTGCTCATTGCGCAAAATACCCAGGGCACATTGGTGCGGGCGCTGGATGCTGGAGCCGATGATTGCATGGTTTGCCCTTTTGAGATGGATGAGCTTCATGCACGGATTCGTGTACTGTCACGACGAGGGCGAGCTAACCCCTTCCCAGTGATGGTTTGGGGTGATTTGATGCTCAACTCTAGCACCTGTGAGGTGACCTATCGAGATCAGCCTATTGTGCTGACCGCTAAGGAATATGGATTGCTGGAGCTTTTTCTGCGCGATACTCAACATGTTTTTAGTATTGAAGAAATTCTTGAAAATCTCTGGTCGTCTGAAGAATTTCCATCTGAGGCGACCGTGCGATCGCACTTACGACGGTTGCGCCACAAACTACAAGAAGCTGGAGCTGCGTCTGACTTCATTGCGACGGCTCATGGACGGGGTTACTACATTAAAGCCAGTGACCACGAGGTAAATGCATCACATAGAAGCGTTGAAATGCCCAGCGTCAAAGGCGCAAATCATCGTGATGAAGGGTTCTCTCGCTCTAGTGCTGAGGTGTCTTTAAGCAGATCGAATCCAGAACCCATCGCGCACGTTGATCAGGGGCAAGCTCTCCATCATCCTGTGTTGTTGATCGTGAGTCATGATGAAACGATCGCCCATGCTCTGGCGACCTCTGCTAAGACTCAGGGAATTCGTGTGGCGATCGCACCCAGCCTTGAGCAGGCAAAACCGTGGCTTGTGCCTAACGGCATGTGCCCATATCCCGATGCAATTTTGATTCGAACGCCCGTGATGATAGAGGCTGCTCACGGGGCTAATCCGGTGTCGAGCTTTGCCTCGCGATCCGTGAGCCCGCAGGAGATGTCTTCTGTGTCTAAAGCCCAAAAGGCATCTGCCAATCTAGAACGAACGCTCGATACCTTGCGCCTGATGGGATCTCACCATCTCAGGGTACCTATCGGAATTATCAACGCTGCGGCAACCTGGAGCGATCGCCTTTTAGCAACCCGTCATGGCTGTACTTTGTTTTTAGCTGAGCCGATTGATCCAGAACAGGCGATCGCCGCTCTCTTGCCCATGGTGCAGGTTAACAGTCAAGCCATCAAAGTCTTGGCCATTGACGCTGATCTGGCTTGGCTGCAGGCGATGCTCACCATACTTACTCCGTGGGGGTTTGAAGTCATCACCTTAGATGATGTCGAACCCTTGATGACGGTTTTAGAAAATATTAATCCTGATGTCATTATCCTGGATATCAACTTACCAAGTTCAAACGGCTTAGAAAACGGGACAGAGTTATGCCGTCTTCTGCGCAATGACCCCAAATGGAGACATCTTCCAATTATCTTTTTGAGTGAAGCGATAGACACCACGTTGAAAGAACAGGCGTTGAGTGCGGGTGCCGATGATTACTTAATGAAACCGATTCAAGGCAAAGAATTGTCAGAACGGATTATGGCACGACTGCAGCGGCTACAATTTTCAGCAGCGATTAGGCAACCGTAACCCGACTTCATCGAGCCGCCTTAAAACTGCATTTCAATCAACTGCATTCCAATCATTAGACACACACTCAGTAGCATCACAATGACTCCATCCCAAGACCTCTCTTTACGCGATCGCCTTCATCCTCTGATTGGCCGTCTGGCTGACTGCATCGAAACGACGTGGGCTCAATCTCTCGATCTATCGCCTTATCCGATTCCAGAAGATCTGGGCTATATCGAAGGGCAGCTAGAGGGCGATCGCCTCTTTATTGAAAATCGCTGTTTTCAAACCCCTCAATTTCGCAAACTGCATCTGGAACTGGCACAGGTGGGCAGTGCATTAGACATTTTGCACTGTGTCATGTTTCCTCGACCTGAATACAATTTGCCGATCTTTGGCACAGATTTAGTCGGTGGCCGCAGTGGCATTAGTGCGGCGATCGCTGATTTATCTCCTGTGTCGGGCGATCGCTCTCTGCCACACCTCTATGATTCAGCCTTGAATGCACTGCCACCGCAAAATTTTTCTCAGACTAGAGACTTGCCTCCCTGGGGCTATATCTTTTCAGATTTTTGCTTGTTTATTCGTCCAGCGTCACCTGAAGAAGAGCAAGCATTTCTAGACAGAATTTCTGCGTTTCTGACTCTTCACTGCCGCCTTGCAGCCCAGGCTCAGCCCGTGCAATCGGAGCCTGAAGTAGCGGCCATCTTGGCCGGACAGCGTCAATACTGCGCTCAGCAACAGCAGAATGACAAAACGCGCCGAGTTCTTGAGAAATCTTTTGGAGAAGTCTGGGCAGAACGCTACATGACAACCATGCTATTTGACGTTGGTGCTTAGAGTCTGCGGGCCTCAAAGGTTAAGATTGCGAGGAGATGTTCTGTGGTCTCTGTTACAGAATGTGGGTAAATGTAAAGCAATGTAAACGAAAGCCCCAGCCTCTCATAAGCCTTTAACCTATTGGTAGAAAAGGGATTGCGGGACTTTGAAATATCTCTTAACGAATTAAGGAGTGAGAATTCTGAGAATTGCACAAAAACTGCACAAGTAGATTGGTTTAATTCATATGGTGATAGTTGAAATAACAAAACACCTCTAAGTTCTAATGCTTGGGACTTAGGATTTGAATTCTCTGACCTGTGCATTTTCCGTCTAAAGCTGTGGGTTGAAGTAGTTGATCAAGTGGTCATCTATTTTCTCTCGGGTCAATGTTAAAGCTGGTTTCTTGGAGCCGCTGCATTTGGATTTAAGCGATCTCTAGACAAAAAGATAGAGGGAAAGAAATTTCACTCTTGGTCTTGAGCGGTTAATCCATCCTTGGAGTTAAGCAATCCCTCAGATTTTCGGTTCGGAAATGTGACTGCAATATTGAACTCATCTGAATCACTTTCAACGTTTAGGAGATCCTCGAATGTTTGATGCTTTTACTAAAGTCGTTTCTCAAGCTGATGCTCGTGGGCAGTATGTCACTGATTCTGAGCTAGATGCTCTGAGAAGCATGGTTGCTGAAGGCAACAAGCGCATGGACACTGTCAACCGCATCACTTCCAATGCGTCTACCATCGTTGCTAACGCAGCTCGCTCTTTGTTTGCTGAGCAGCCCCAACTGATTGCTCCCGGTGGAAATGCTTACACCAACCGTCGTATGGCTGCTTGCCTCCGCGACATGGAAATCATCCTCCGCTATGTCACCTACGCTATCTTCACAGGCGACGGCAGTGTTCTTGACGATCGCTGCTTGAATGGTCTCCGTGAGACCTATCTAGCATTGGGTGTTCCCGGTTCTTCCGTGGCTGCTGGTGTTCAAAAGATGAAGGAAGCAGCGGTCTCCATCGCTAACGATC
>JBARXP010000433.1:0-26488 GCA_049647405.1 Elainellaceae cyanobacterium
ATCCAACACAGCAACAAGCGGTGTTGGATACACGTCTCCGCCAGAACAGCCTATGAAAACACTGTGCTGCTTTGACCGACAAAAGCATCGGGTTTTGACCCTACTTTGGCAAAAGTTTGTAGTGGGCAAAGGGCACAAGCCCGTGCCTGCCAGTGGAATATTCTGTGCGGCTTTCTTGAATGATGGGCACGCGTTGCTTTGCCCATCCTACCGATCTGTTTAGGGCGATCGCCAAATCTGACCGTCTTGTAAGGTGCGTGATAGCCAGTCGCGCAACACAAATTGAACTTCTGAATCTTTAAGACAACAATCTTTCCTGTTCAGCGACGCGCTGTTTCACCTGCACCACGCTATCAGGATTGAGCGAAATCGAGTCAATCCCTGCCTTCACCAAAAATGCAGCAAACTCAGGATAATCGCTGGGGGCTTGGCCGCAAATGCCGACTTTTTTCCCAGCCGCATGGGCTTTTTCGATGACTTGGAGAATGGCTAACTTCACCGCTTCGTCTTGTTCGTCAAAGAGTTCGGCCAGATCGCCTGCATCTCGATCTACGCCGAGGATGAGCTGAGTCAGGTCGTTGCTGCCAATGGAAAAGCCGTCGAAGCGCTCGGCAAACTTGTGCGCCAAAAACACATTCGAAGGAATTTCGCACATGACGTAGATCTGAAGACCGTTTTCGCCACGCTTGAGGCCGTTTTCTGCAAGAACATCGAGCACTTTGTCGGCCTCACTGACGGTGCGGCAGAAGGGAACCATGATGATGACGTTGTTAAAGCCCAACTCTTCGCGGACGCGCTTGATGGCTCGACATTCTAAGGCAAACCCTTCTCGGTAGCGATCGCTGTAATATCGCGCGGCTCCCCGAAAACCCAGCATCGGGTTCGATTCGGGCTTTTCAAACTCTCGGCCTCCGATCAGATCGGCATATTCATTGGTCTTAAAGTCGCTCATGCGCACGATGACCGGGTGAGGATATTGGGATGCGGCGATTTTGCCGATGCCCCGCGTCAGATTATTGACAAAATAATTGCGCTTGTCTTTGTAGCCTTTGGTCATGTCGCGGATGGTTTTCCAGGCGTCGCGATCGCCCAAGTGGTCGTAGTTGACCAAGGCCATCGGGTGAATCTTGATCAGGTTGTTGATGATAAATTCCATCCGGGCGAGGCCAATGCCCTCGGCTGGCAACTGCCACCAGCTAAAGGCCGCAGCCGGACTGGCGATATTCATCATGATGCGAGTTTTTGTGGCCGGAACGGCATCGAGATCGACATCCGCCGTTTCATAGTTCAGCAACCCCGGATAGACGTAGCCCGTATCTCCCTCGGCGCAGGAGAGCGTCACCGCCTGATCGTTGCTGAGAATGTGGGTCGCGTCGCCCGCCCCCACGATCGCCGGAATGCCTAGCTCTCGACTGACGATCGCCGCGTGGCAGGTGCGTCCGCCGTAGTCGGTGACAATACCCGCCACCCGTTTCATCACCGGAACCCAGTCGGGGTCGGTCATTTCAGTCACGAGAATGCTGCCGTCTTCAACGAGGTCAATGTCTTTGGGGTCAAGCACCCGGCAGACTTTGCCGCTGGCGATCGCATTGCCAACGCTCAGCCCAGTCAATATCGGCTCAGCCGAGTCTTTCAGCTTGTAGGTTTTGAGCGTCCCTTTCGCCAGTTGCGACTGCACCGTTTCGGGGCGAGCCTGCACGATAAACATCTCGCCCGAATCACCGTCTTTGGCCCATTCCATATCCATGGGGCAGCCGTAGTGGTCTTCGATGGTGCAAGCCCACCGGGCCAGTTGCAGAATTTCGTCGTCTTTCAGCACGAAGGCATTGCGCTCTTTGCCGCTGGTGTCGATGTTTTTGACGGGCGACCGACTGCCCTCTGCGGAGTAGACCATTTTTTTGGTCTTGCTGCCCTTTGTTTTTTCGATAATGGGCCGAAAGCCTTCTTCCAAAAGCGGTTTGAAGACGACGAATTGATCTGGCGTGACCGTGCCCTGGACGACGTTTTCACCAAGTCCCCAAGACCCTGTGATCAGGGCAGCATCTGGAAAGCCGGATTCCGTATCGATGGAGAAGGTGACACCCGCACAGGCTTTGTCTGAGCGCACCATTTTCTGAACGCCGATGGAGAGGGCGATCGCCATATGCTCAAAGTTTTTCTCTTCGCGATAGCTGATGGCGCGGTTGGTGAAGAGAGAGGCGTAGCACTTGCGGCAGGCGATCAGCAATTCTTGCTCGCCGCTGATGTTGAGAAACGTCTCCTGCTGGCCTGCGAAGCTGGCATCCGGCAGATCCTCAGCCGTAGCGCTGCTGCGGACGGCAGTATCCACCTCGTCAACGCCGTATTGCTCGCTCAGGGTGCGATAGGCAGCTCGAATCTCCTGCTCTAAATCGTCTGGGAAAGGCACTTCTAAGAAGAGGGTGCGAATGGCTTTTCCCGTTTTCGCAAGGGATTGTTTTTGCTCGGCAAATGCCTGAAGCTGCTCGCGAATTTTGTCCTCAATCTGGTTTTTTCCAACAAAATCTCGATACGCCTCAGACGTAATCGCAAAGCCATCTGGAACTTGAATGCCCTTGGAGCTAAGGGTGCTGATAAGTTCCCCCAGGGAGGCATTTTTACCGCCTACGATCTCAACATCTCGATTGTTGAGCGTTTTGAACTTGCGAATATAAGGCGTTGCATTTTCCATGATGATTTTTAGAGATGAGTAAAAACGATGGAGGATTCAGTCGATATCTTTTGTCGATATCTTTTGTCGATATCTTTTGAGGTTTGTTCAAAACCTGTTCAAGATTTGGGGCTTCATCTGCTTGATAGACTCGGCTCTGTTAGAAAACGGGTATATTTTGTTGCTCAGTCAATGCATGATCACAAGTTCTGAAGCAACAATATGCAGAAAAAATAGGAGCCGTATTTTTGACATTTTAAATTTCAGACTGTTTTAATTATTTTTTGAGAAAATCGTTCAGCAATCGATCAACGATCGGAGCAACTATTCAAAAGAATTAAAACTATCTTTGGTAATAGATGCTAAGAGGATGTTGGAAAAGTATTAGACAACATGCAGGAACAAAACTGATCCTCCTAAATCCCCCTTAAGAGGGATGATTTTGATCCTGGTTCTCCCCTTTTTAGGGGGCTAAGGGAGGATTTGAAGTAGCATTGACGACTTCTCAAACATCCTCTAAGCGGGAGCATCTCCATTCATGCAAGTGAATTGATTGCTGTAGAGCAAGTATTCTGCTGGCGCTATGCATTGCCGCAGGCACAACGCTGTCATTGCAAAACCGTAATTGCAATACTAGATTGCTCCCGGCTCAGTTCTTTGGCGATCGCCACACGGCTGTCCTATCTCTCTACTCTAGCGCTGCACTACAGCCTAAGAAGACAAAACGTGATGATGACGACTCATTTTGTAAGAAATATTTTTTAAGTAAGTTAACAGGAATTTTCATCCTAGAGTCTCCGCAGGGAAATTGCCGTTAAGGCGTCTTAACATTGTCAGGCTCTGTTGTGAATGCAACATTTCTTTAATAGATTTCTCATAAACGCGATCGCATCCTTGATAATGGAGTCTGTTCACAAATTACTTTTTTAGGTTTTTTTGAGAGTCTTGATGCTCTCCAATTTTTGTTAAGAAAATATTCAAACCCTTTCGCTAGACCAAATTTTTCATATTTCCCTTGAGCGAGGCTGAACTCATAATCAGCCCGTCATTAACACATGACAATAAGGAAGCCAAATGGTTCATTTAGGAGCTAAAAATGTTCGTCTTAATGCGTCGGTTAAACGTAAGGCCGATGCCATTCGCGCGGTCGGCAATTTGCTCGTTGAAAGCGGCAACATTCAGCCCGGTTATATTGACAGCATGATGCGCCGGGAAAAGCAGGCCAATACCTATCTGGGTAACGGAATTGCGATTCCTCACGGGCAGCCGAAAGACCGCGAGATGATTCTCAACACGGGAATTTCGGTGGCGCAGATTCCGGACGGGGTGGAGTGGAATCCGGGTGAGGTGGTCTATCTCGTGGTGGGCATTGCGGCCAAGTCAGACGAGCACCTGCAAATTCTCACGAACCTGACTCATGTTTTGGATGATGAGGCGGCGGTGCAGCGGCTCACCCACACCCAAGATCCCGAAGAGATTGTCGAGCGCCTCACCCGTGGGGCGGATTCCAGCGGCAATGGGAATGCCAATGGGAATGGCAAAAGCGCGATCGCCCCTCAAACCCAAAACTTTGACCAAGACTTTGACCAGTATGTAGATGTGGCGATCGAAGGGGGATCAGGACTCCACGCTCGTCCGGCCACGGTGTTTGCAGAAATCGCGAAGTCCTTTGAGGCCGAGATTCAGGTGCGTCACGGTGACCAGGTGGGCAACGGCAAGAGCCTCATGTCGCTGCTGAAGCTGGGAGCCGATCGGGGCAGCACGATTCGGATTATGGCGCGGGGCAAGGATGCGACTGAGGCACTGCAAGCGTTGAAGGAAGCCGTAGACGACGGCCTCGAAGAGGAAGAGGAAGAAGCAGATGCGCCGGAGGTCGATATTCCTGAGCTGGTGCTCGAAACGGAGGCCATTGCTGGCATTTCGGCATCACCGGGAGTGGCGATCGCCCCCCTCCATTTTTACGAACGGAGGCAGCTCACTTTCTCAAACACGGCGGATGATCCTGACCAGGAAGCCACTCGACTGCGGCAGGCGGTAGACACCGCAAAGGCAGATTTAACGGACGTTTATCAGACCGTCAAGCAGCGATCGGGATCTGGGAAAGCTGCGATTTTCCAGGCTCACCGTGAGTTTTTAGATGATCCAGAACTGCTGGATGAAGTCATTGCGAAACTGCCGCCCAACCGCAGCGCCCCCACCGTATGGCTAGAGGAAATTGAAGCGCGGGCTCAGTCTCTAGCGGCGCTCAGCGATCCGCTGTTGGCCGGACGAGCGGCTGATGTCCGCGATGTCGGTCAGCGGGTGTTGAAACTGCTGGCCGATGGAGGCGAGGATAGTGCGGCACTGCCCGATCATCCCGTGATTTTGATTGCAGAGGATCTGACCCCGTCGGACACGGCGAGCTTTGACCCGGAGAAAATTCAGGGATTTTGCACGGCCAAAGGTGGGGCGACTTCCCACACGGCCATCATCGCGCGATCGCTCAATATTCCGGCCATGGTTGGGGCGGGAGAGGCGATTCTGAATCTGGCCAAAGGTGGGCAGGCGGTGCTGGATGGCGATCGCGGCGCACTCTATCCTCATCCTTCAGCAGCGGATTTGGACAAGGCACGGCAGGCTCAGCAGGAGCGGCAGGTTCTTCAAGATGTGGAGTGGAACAGCCGCTTTCAGCCTGCTCTCACCAAAGACGGCCACCGGATTGAGGTAGTTGCCAACATTGGTGCCCCCGAAGAGGCGGAGCAGGCCGTCAATGCCGGAGGCGAAGGCGTCGGCCTCCTGCGCACGGAGTTTTTGTTTCTCAATCGTTTGGCTCCGCCCACCGAGGAGGAGCAGTTCGCTGCCTATCAGCGCATGACCCAGGCTCTGAATGGGTTGCCCCTGATTATCCGCACGCTCGACATTGGCGGCGATAAAGAGGTTCCCTATCTCAATCTGCCGAAGGAAGACAATCCGTTTCTGGGGGTGCGGGGCGTCCGGCTCTGTTTTGAGCAGCCAGAACTGTTTGAAACCCAGCTCCGAGCGATTTTGCGAGCGGCAGAAACGGGCTACGTTCGCATCATGTTCCCCATGATCGCCACCCTGGAAGATATTCGCAAAGCTAAGGATATTGTGGAATCGGTGCGCGATCGCCTCAACGGGCCTGCGGTCGAGATCGGCATGATGGTGGAAGTGCCTTCGGCGGTATTTCTCGCGGCGGAATTTGCCCAGGAAGTCGATTTCTTCTCGGTTGGAACGAATGACCTGACCCAGTACCTGCTGGCCATGGATCGGGGGCATCCCGTGTTGGCAAAACAGGCCGATGCGCTGCATCCGGCGGTGTTGCGCGCCATTAGCCAAACGGTGAAAGCTGCCAAAGAACAGGGCAAATGGGTTGGCGTGTGTGGCGGTCTGGCGGGTGATCCGCTGGGCGCGATGGTGCTAGCTGGCTTGGGCGTCCATGAGCTGAGCATGACCATCCCCAGCATTCCAGCCATAAAAGCGAAGCTTCGTACCCAGTCCCTCAAACGGATGCAAAAATTAGCCAATCGCGCCCTCCGCTGCAAGACGGCCGAGGAGGTGCGACAGCTATGAGCGACGCCCAGACTAATGATTGGGCGGCGGGCATTGTGACCGTCAGCCTCAACCCCGCCATCGACCAAACGGCCTCCATTCCCAACTTCGCACCCGATGCGGTCAATCGGGTGGTATGGGAGCAGGCCGATCCGGGGGGAAAGGGCGTTAATGTGTCGTCGTTTCTCGCCGATTTTGGCTATCCCTCCACCGCAACGGGACTGCTGGGACGCGACAATCCTGAACTGTTTGAGCGGCTGTTTGAACAAAAGGGAATTGGCGATCGCCTCGTTCGCATTGCGGGCAAGACGCGAATCAACGTCAAAATCGTGGACGACGCGCAGCAGCAGGTGACGGATATTAACTTTCCGGGACAGTCTCCTACGGCGGATGACTTAGAGGAGTTGCTGACGGTCATTGATGGTCTGGCGACTGATCAAGACTGGTTCGTGCTGGCAGGAAGTGTGCCAGAGGGCGTTCCGAGCCGCTTTTACCACGACCTGATTGTGCGGCTGAAACAGCAGGGGCGCAAGGTGATGCTCGACACCAGTGGCGATCGCTTGCAGGAGGCGATCGCCGCTAACCCTAACGTGATCAAGCCCAATATTGCGGAACTGCAAGACATTTTGGGGCAGACCTTAGACTCAGAATTGGCGATCGTTGAAGCGGCACGAAACCTGATTCAGCAAGGCTTACAGCTCGTTGTCGTGT
This sequence comes from Elainellaceae cyanobacterium, assembly GCA_049647405.1. Lineage (GTDB taxonomy): Bacteria > Cyanobacteriota > Cyanobacteriia > CAKZMO01 > CAKZMO01 > CAKZMO01. The sequence goes on from JBARXP010000433.1 coordinate 6,929, forward strand.
CGATGGGAGCCGATGGAGCCCTGTTTGTCGATCGGGATGCTGCTGTTCACGCGCAACCGCCAGCTATTGAGGTGAAAAGCACCGTCGGAGCCGGAGACGCCATGGTCGCAGGCACCCTCGCCGGACTGGTGCAGGGCAAATCGTTAGAAGACTGCGCCCGACTTGGCACCGCCTTTTCCATGGGCGCTCTGACTCAAATCGGCCCCCGATTGCCCCGCACAGATGTTGTTTTAGCCAATCAATCTCGCGTCAGCCTGCGATCGGTGGAGGAGTTTTGAATGCAGAGGATCATGAACCGATTCTTCGAAGGGGCGCACAGCTGTGCGCCCGTACCGGGAATTTTGGATTGCATTAAATCTTTATGCCTGAGTCTTGAAGGTTGAGCTTGAGCATCTAAGGGCTGGCAAACCACTCCATTACCCAAAACTTAAAACTCAAAACTCAAAACTCAATCCTTGTTTATTTCAATTTAGGAAATTTCTAATGTCAAAAATTCTCGCAATCACACAGAGTTCAACGGGGGTGGCCCATACCCAAATGGCCGCCGAAGCCCTCCGCAAAACAGCCCAAAGCCTCGGCCACGACCTCAAAATTGCTGTTCTAGACGGGGAAGACGCTCATCCCGATCAGACCGACATCGACGAAGCCGATGTCGTGATCATGGGAGCCGATCGCTTTCTAGAGCGCGATCGCTTTTCGGGTAAGCCGATCTACGCCGTTTCGACCAGTGAGGCCATTCGCAATACTGAGCTGGTGATTCGAAATGCGATCGCCCTTCTCAACCATTTGCCCGATTTATCCCAAACGGTTCCTCACCCCAAAGATCCTCTGCCAGACGATGCATCTGCTGCGCCGCCTGAATCTGCCCCCCCAGAATCGACCTCTAAGTTTTTGGTGGGCATCACCTCTTGTCCCACGGGCATTGCCCACACCTTCATGGCGGCAGAAGGGCTGAGAACCGGGGCAGCGAAGCTGGGCCATGACATCAAGGTAGAAACCCAAGGGTCAGTCGGTGCCAAAAATCAGCTCACAGAAGAAGACATCGCCCGTGCTGATGTTGTGGTGATTGCAGCCGATACCCATGTGGATCTGGTGCGGTTTGCAGGCAAGCCTGTTTATGAAACCTCAACCAAAGCAGCGATTCATGATGGCGCGGAGGTGCTCACGAATGCCCTCGAAACTCCTGCACCTGCATCAGGCGAAGGGGGACAAGGCTATCTAGATGCGGTCAAACAGGCGAAGTCGGAGCGATCGCAAAAGCGCTCTGGCCCCTACAAGCACTTGCTCACGGGTGTCTCTTACATGCTGCCCGTCATCGTGGCAGGTGGTCTGATCATTGCCCTGTCCTTTGTGTTTGGCATTAACCCCGAAGAGGGAACCTTTGGCGATGCCCTGCTGCAAATTGGCGGCACTTCTGCGTTTGCCCTCATCGTCCCGGTTCTTTCGGGCTACATTGCCTTTTCCATTGCCGATCGCCCTGGCCTTGCTCCTGGCCTCGTTGGCGGCATGTTGGCGGCTAACTTGGGCATGGGCTTCTTGGGCGGCATTCTCTCTGGATTTCTGGCAGGCTATATTGCTCTGTTCGTGCGCGACAAGATCAACCTACCCCAAAACTTTGAAGGCTTAAAGCCTGTGCTGGTCATTCCCCTGCTGTCTACCTTGGTGGTTGGATTACTGCTGGTCTATGTGTTTGGGGCTCCGGTTCGTTTCCTCACCACTGGGCTAGAAACGTTTCTGCAAAACATGGGCAGCACCAATGCCGTGTTGCTGGGGCTTGTGCTGGGCGGCATGATGGCCGTGGATATGGGTGGCCCCGTCAACAAGGCGGCTTATACCTTTGCCGTGGGTCTTCTCTCTAGCAGTATTTACGCGCCTATGGCCGCAGTGATGGCGGCTGGCATGACGCCTCCCTTGGGGCTGGCTTTGGCGACGTTTATTGCAAAGGGCAAATTTACAACAGCAGAACAAGAAGCAGGCAAGGTCGCATCGGTGCTGGGCATTTCGTTTATTACCGAAGGAGCGATTCCCTTTGCCGCCAATGATCCCATTCGGGTTTTGCCGTCTTGCATTGTCGGCTCAGCGGTAACGGGGGCGCTGTCGATGCTGTTTAACTGCACCTTGCGTGCGCCCCACGGCGGTATCTTTGTGCTGGCGATTCCCAATGCGGTCGAGAATGTCGGTCTTTATATCGTGGCGATCGCTGTCGGCACGTTTATCACGACGATGACCGTTTTACAGCTCAAGCGCTTTTCCTTTGGACAAGCAACGCCGTCGCCCCAATAAAATCGCTAAAAACACAATCGCCAAAACCAGGGCGTTTTATGAAACACAATCGCCAAAACCAGGGCGTTTTATGACTGAAGTTCTGCCCGTTGCCGATTCTTCGTGCTCATCTTGAACGATGTTGGCGAAGCAATCGTGAATGATGTTGGCGAAGCGATCTTGAATGATGTTGGCGAAGCGCCAGTGCCCCGCGACGGGCGGACTTGATGGAGATACTCCCCCAGAGCCATGTCTTCTAAAGCGCTCCTAAATGATTTGTGAGAGGAGGGGCGGGCAGTGTTCACCCCTCCTCTCACAATCTATTTCACAATTCATGTGAGACTGCTATACGAAGAACGGGCTAATCGAAAAGGGTAGGGCGTTTAATCTGTTGATTTGTTTAAGCCTCGTCAATTTTTCTTAACAATAGACTTACTCTAATGACAGAGGCATTCTTGAGCCGATCTGTTTAAGTTAAAGGTGCCGTCTCTAGGTTCTATACTGCTTTAGGTCATGATACAAAGCCCGTTTCCCCAAAGATCCAGACCTGATTTAGGCTCTCGTGCGGATTCTGGCCTACAGCAGGTCGGCGTGCGTCTCAGGTCAAACCTTGAGCGAGATGAGTTGGTGACACAAGTCACCACCACCTTGCAGCAGGAGTTGGGGGTTGACCGGGTGCTGCTGTATTACTTTTACTCTCGGTGGGACGGGCAGGTGACCTTCGAGGCTCTGAGCAATCCTCAGCTTTCGATATTTGGTTCTACTGGCCCTAATGAGTGTTTTAACGACGAATATGCGGCTCTCTACTTTGCCGGACGGGTGCGCGCGATCGCCAACATCGAAACTGAGCCGATCGCAGACTGCCATCGTGATTTTCTCCGAGGTTTGCAGGTGAAGGCCAATTTGGTCGTGCCCGTGCTGACTCCCCAGGGGCTGTGGGGCTTGCTTGTTGCCCACCACTGTCAATCGCCTCGCCCATGGGCAAACAGCGACATTCAGATGATGCAGCAAGGGGCAGAGAAATTGGCATTCGCGCCTTCTATTCGCGAGGCTGATGTCAGGTAGCCAGGGCATTTCTGTCCAAGACAGTGAGCGAAGCAGCTTGACTTAGCCCATGACCATGAAAGCGCGTTATGACTTGAGCTTTGCCCGTTTTCCGCTCTTCGCGACCATCTTGAACGAGGCGGGCGGGGCGATCGTCACTCCACGGCGGGTAGGGTTGAGGGGGCGATCGCTCGTCAGAGCCAGCTCATAGTTAGTCAACACCGTCGCCAGCACCAGCTTCATCTCAAACTGGGCGAAGGCTATGCCCAGACAGCGACGGTTGCCGCCGCCAAAGGAAATGAACTCATAAGGCGAATATTGCCGTTCTAAAAAGCGCTCAGGCCGAAACTCTTCAGGATTGGGATACAGGTCGGGACGGTGGTGCGTCATGTAAACGCAGGGAGCCAGCATATTCTCCGGCGCAATCGAGTAGCCCCGCAGCTCAAACGGCTGATTAACCACCTTGCGAGGAAACGTAATCGGCGCGATCGGATAAATGCGCAGGGTTTCCTGACAAACGGCGTTGAGATAAGGCAACCGGGCGATCGCCATACTGTCACTCAGATCAGCCTCTTGCAGCTCAGCCAAAAGGCGATCGCGCACCTGGGGCTGTCGATGAATCCAGTAAATCGCCCAGGTAATGGCTGACGCCGTGGTTTCATGGCCTGCCAGCAGCAGCGTTAGCAGCTCATCTCGCAGCTCCTCATTGGTCATCGGCTGACCGTCTTCATCTTTTGCAGCCAGCAGCAGGGACAGAATATCTTGGGCATCCGGGTCGGGATGCTGGCGTCGCGACTCGATCTCTTCGTAGAGCATCGCATCGACGCTTGCTTTCTGACGCACAAATTTTCCCCACGGGCTCCAGGCTCCCCAGTCTTTTTGTAGACTTCGAATGAACAGTAGGCTAGAGCTGAGCGGCGAACCCGTCATGTCGAGCAGATCCGTCATCAGCCGCTGAAGCTGGTCGTAGCGATCGCTCGCTTCGCTGTTTTGGGTTGAGGTGCGATCAATGCCAAACACCGTTTGCAAGATGACCTTGAGGGAAATCTCTTGCATCACCTGACGCACCGCAAAGGGAGTCTGAGATGAGCAAGCATCCATCGCCTGACGGGTGATCTCGCGCATTGATGTGCCATAGGTGCGCATCCGTTCCCCATGAAACGGCGGCATCATCAACTGGCGCTGGCGCTGGTGGCGATCGCCATCCAACAGCAAAATCGACTCGTCGCCCACCAGAGGGCGCAGCAACCCGTTCGTACTGCCGCTTTGGAATTTCTCTGGATTGGAGCCTTCCTTGAAAATCGTCTGAATATCGTCAGGATGGCCGCAAAAAATAATCGGGCAAAAGCTGTTGAGCCGCATCGTGAAAAAGTCGCCATAGCGCTCAACACAATCATCCAAAAAAGGGTAAGGCCGAATCATCCAGTTCAGCAATTGCAGCATCGACGACATGGAGGGGCCGTCGGGCAATCCTGGCTGAGCTTGGTTTGGGGCGGTAGAAGAAGATTGGGCGATCGCCATCGTGAAACACCTGAAATGCAATCAAAGGACTATTAAGAGAGCGTTTGAGAAGCGGTGCTCGGTCGCATTCATCGAACGCTTCAATCTAAAGTCATCCTAGCGAATCCTCCAGAACAACAAAATTTTGTCGTGACGGAGTGCCCAGATCTATATTGAGTTGAATGGAAGAGCCTATTTCAAGAGTGTAAGGTAAATCATGACTGTACAAGCTCCTTCTCACTGTCAACCGCTCTTGCTCGAACTGCCTCGCGATCTTGCTCTCCAAGTAACGCGGGATCAGTTTGCTGCATTGGCTGCTGCAAATCGGGAGCTTCAACTTGAGCGCACCGCAACAGGAGAATTGATTGTGAACCCGCCAACAGGTGGAGAATCGGGTAAGCGGAATGCAAGGATTATCACCCAGATCGGTGTCTGGTGTGAAGCCAACGAAAGGCTTGGAGAATACTTCGACTCATCAACCGGATTTGAGTTGCCAAATGGCGCAAATCGCTCTCCTGACGCCTCGTGGGTTCGAAAAGAACGGTGGGAGGCGTTGACATCTGAACAACGGGAAGGCTTTATTCCTCTATGTCCGGATTTTGTGGTTGAGCTGCGCTCTAAAACGGATAGTCTCAACACCCTGCGAACTAAGATGCAGGAATACATGAACAACGGCACTCAGTTGGGCTGGTTGATTGATCCGCAGACTCGGCAGGTAGAAATTTACCGTGCGGGTCAAGCCGTTGAGGTTCTGAAAAACCCGAGTGTGCTGTCAGGAGAGGCTGTCCTGCCTGGATTCACATTGAGGCTACAACGCATCTGGTCTTAGATCTGCCGTGAAGATGAGCGACACATTAATCGAAGGGGCGATCGCCTTACCATCAATCAAAACGCTATCCCATTGCTTGCTCTCAAGATTTTTCTAGCTTGAACGTTAACAGGTAAGCTTTTGGGTATGGCACAACAAAGGGCTAGTTTCATAAAGTTTCCATGAAGTATTCCCTAAAGACTGCTCAGAGCGGATATCCTATGGGAAACGATAAGCTGAAGTTAACAGTATCGCTACCAACATGGAATTATCTCTACTAGCTTTAGATGCTACTAAGATTGCACTGTGGGCAGTTGACAAGGTTTCTGGTGGAGCTTTGGAAAAAGCTGGTTCAGATGTCCTAGGTTTTTTGGTTGATAGGTTTCAGGGTAAGTTGCAAGTTCGAGAAACTAAGCCAGAGCTTTTAGAGGCTGCAATTTTAAGTGAGGCTCAACATAGTAAGGAGTTTCAGGTAAGCCTTGAGAGGCTAGTGAAGCATTACCAGAGCATACAGAATACTTCTGTCTCCCAAACTACTGAGTCTGGTGTAAATCTCAGTGTTAGTGGCAATTCAGGCACCGTGGTAGGCCAGCAATTTTTTCGTTAACAAATTTTGTTTCGACCTTCAGGATTCAGACTTAGAGTCAAGTAGAAGCTGGTTGCAGAAATTCTTAAACTACTTCAAAGTAGTTATTTTTTTGCTGTGTGCTCTCTTTTTCTGGCTCTTTTTTGGATGGCTAGCTGACTACTCTTTTCCGTTTGGTCAAGCTGTAGAACTTATGCTTGCTTGTTTCAAGGGCACAGTCTCAGCCAAAGTCAACAACTTGCAGCAACAGTTACAAAGAGCTGACATAGTTCCCCAACCTCAAAATGAGCAACAAGTCCAGAAGCTAAACAACTTAGAGTCTCAAGCATGGCTTTATGAAGGAATTTTGGAGCGTCTTGGTGCAGATCCTTCCGCAAACCATGAGAAAATTGCAAGAACTCTTGAAGCACTGGAATTTAAGAGGAGTGAAATTCTAGAAGAGTTAGAACCACGAAGGCCGCGTAAATATCGCGTTCTTGCAAACTTACAAGACTCAACCCGTTCTTTACTAGCTAGTCAAGCAGAAAAGGACTATGAACAACTTCAGAAAATAGTATCTAACGTAGTTCTCTTTGCAAGAGATAGACAACCATCACAAATTATCCTTTCGGAAGTTACTAACAAGATAGCTACAGAAATCACACAAAGCACGAGTCAAATTAGTCCTTACAGGCTTCGCTTAGCTTACAGAATTGATGAACTGCTGAAGATTATATCTGCAAAGCTAATCTTGAATTCTAGTAGTTCTGAAACTGATAACAGTTATCAAGCTATTGTTAATGAACTTCAAGCTCGTTTATCACTCCTGTCTAGAGAATTTAATGAACTACTTAGATTAAAGCATAAAAGCGAGTACGCTCTAAATGAGCGTGTGATGGAGATTTCTAGACTCTCAAAGAACATCTCTGACTTGCACAAAAGTATTTCTAACCGTGATGAAGATATAGCTGTACTGAAAAGAAATATTCAACATGTAGCAGAGATAGCTAAAGCTAAGCAACTTGAGGTAAATAAGCTACAAGGTTTAATTTCAAAATTGGAGTCTGATGTCGAGCATGAGGTTGAGCTTAATTGGGAAAAGCAACGGTCTATAGACAGGCTAGTGGATGAAATAGACCAGCTAAATCAGCAAAGGTCAGATTTACAGCAAAGGCTTCATAATTTATCCGTTGATGTAGAAAATAATGAATCTGAGGTTGAGGGATTGCAGAATGAAATATCTCAGCTAAGTGCCTACAAGTCAACCTTGGAGCAAAATCTCCGAAAGTTGTATCAATACTATCAGCAACAAAAAGATGACAACTCTCAGCTAAGTGTCCAGAAGTCAAGCTTAGAGAAAAATCTCCAAGAATTATATCAATACTATCAGCAACAACAAAGCGAGATAGATAGTTTGAGAGCGCAATTATCTCAAGCCACTACTTTGTTATCTTCTTACAGTTCTTCAAGTCGAACTCAATCAATTCCTAAATCAATATCAAACGAGGAAGAGATTTCAGTTGAGGATTATGAAAATATTGATAATAAGAGTGATTATAAGCTTGTGCATGTTCCCCCTTATAATCGGAAGGATGGTACTCCTGTAAGAGGTTATAGTTATTACAAAAAACGAAGTAATAAATGACTTCTTGAAATTTTTTATATCATTTCTCGCATGAATACCTATCTCAATCGTTTTGAAAGCTTTTATTCTCAGCAACCCTAGATAATAAAGCATTTTTAAAATAGAGATGTTGTCTATCTGGTCAGAATATGTTAACTCTTTGATGTGTCTAGGATCGTTTGTGAAATTTCTTAGACAGGTTTTAGATGTAGGGTTAGAAATAGGACAAAAGAGCTTTATTGACCAGACCTGTACAAGCCAAAACAGTTGCAAGTCAGCAAAGACGTTGTCAACGCTTCATCAATTGCCATGCCTGAACACGCATCACCTCCTACCGGAAAATCTCCAAGCAGTCTCTTTCGGGGACGACTGGGGGCGATCGCCACCATGCACCGCAAAGAACAGGTGATGGCTCCGGTTTTGCAGCAGGGCTTGAATATCGAAACCGTTATCCCGACTGCTTTCGACACCGATGCCTTTGGCACCTTTACCCGCGATATAGAACGGGCAGGCTCCCAGCGAGAAGCGGCACGGCACAAGGCTGAAGCCGCACTGAAGCTGACGGAAACGACCCTGGCCTTTGCCAGCGAGGGTACCTTTGGGCCGCACCCGTCGCTGCCGTTTTTGCCCTGCAACCGAGAGCTAGTCTTGCTGCTGGATGTTGAGCACGGGCTAGAGCTGGTGGGTGAAGCGGTGTCTACTCAAACCAATTTTCGGCACCAGCTTGTGACCCGTGTAGAAGACGCACTCGCCTTTGCGAAAACCATTGGCTTTCCTGAACATGGGCTGGTGGTGCGGCTTGATCCCGACACAAGCCCCGACACGGGCATAGAAGCTCCCATTCACAAGGGCATTGTCAGCAAAGCAGATTTAGTCACCGCTGTGGAATGGGCGATCGCCACTGCTCCCAATTCCACCGCCCATCTCGAAACCGACATGCGCGCCATGATGAACCCCACACGCATGGCGGTGATTGCCGAGGCGACTCACGACCTCGTGCGACGAATTCACCAGACCTGCCCCCAGTGCCACACGCCAGGATTTGATGTGGTGCGCCAGTTGCCGGGGCTGCCCTGCGAACTGTGCAGTATTCCGACGAGCCTGATTCGCACGGCCATCTACCAGTGTCACCCGTGCGGCTTTCAGCACGAATTACTCTTTCCCAACGGAATTTCGACCGCCGACCCGGCTCACTGTAGCTACTGCAATCCATGAGAGGATGGGGGCACGGGCGACGTTGTGAAGCGAGTTGAGAGTTGAGATGTCTACCACTCCCCAATCCCAGACCCCAAAAATTATTGTTTTAGATGACGATCCAACCGGATCTCAGACCGTTCATGGCTGCCTATTGCTGATGCAGTGGGATGTGGAGACGTTGAAAATTGGACTGCTTGATGACGCTCCGATTTTCTTTGTGCTAACCAATACCCGCGCCATGACTCCGGCACAGGCCGATGCGGTGACTCGCGAAGCGTGCAGAAACCTGAAGCTGGCGATCGCCCAAACAAATATCGAAGACTACCTGGTCGTCAGCCGCTCTGACTCGACCCTGCGGGGTCACTATCCGGTTGAGACGGATGCGATCGCCGAAGAGTTGGGGCCGTTTGATGCCCACTTCTTAACCCCTGCCTTTTTTGAGGGAGGTCGCATCACCCGCGACAGCACCCACTATTTGCTGGTGGATGGGGTCGAGGTGCCCGTCCACGACACCGAATTTGCGAAAGATTCTGTGTTTGGCTACAGCACCGCCTACCTGCCCGACTATGTTGCAGAAAAGACTAAAGGGCGCATTCCCTCGGATCATGTCGAGCGGTTTTTGCTGGCCGACATTCGTGCCGGAGTGGGCGATCGCCTCATGGCACTCGAAAATAATCAGTGCGCAGCTGTGGATGCTGAAACCCAAGAGGATCTGAACCGCTTTGCTGCTGATGTGTTGGAGGCAGCGGCTCAGGGCAAGAAGTTCCTTTTCCGCAGTGCTGCTAGTTTGCTGACGGCTCTGGCACATCTGCCACCCCAAGCTGTCGCGCCTGAAGCAATGTCCACCTTCACTCGCGACCAAAAACCAGGGGTGGTCTTGATCGGTTCCCATGTGAAAAAGACAACGGAGCAATTGGAGCAATTGCTGTTGCAGGATGGAATCGCAGGGATTGAAGTGGAGGTGGCTCATCTGATTGATGCCTCTGCCGACCAGCGGCAAGCCATGCTCCAAGCAATCCTCGATCAGGTCAGCGAGTTGCACGACCAGGGTAAAACTCCCGCGATCTACACCAGTCGCCAAGAGCTGACCTTTGATCGGGTCGAAACTCGGCTCAAGTTTGGGGTAGCGGTGTCTACTCTACTAATGGATATCGTTCGTGGTCTGCCTAGCACCATCGGATTCCTGATCAGCAAAGGCGGCATCACGTCAAACGACACCCTCAGCACAGGACTGGCTCTCAGAACGGCACGTTTGCTGGGCCAAATCTTGCCCGGTTGCTCTATGGTGATCACCCCTGCCGACCATCCCCAATTTCCCAATTTGCCTGTGGTGCTGTTTCCGGGCAATGTCGGAGATGCCCAGGCCGTCGCGACTGCCTATCAGCGCCTAGCCCCACAGTCTTAGATTCCAGCCCCCTTAGAGTCCAGCCCCCTTTGACTTCAGCGTCTTAAGACGCAACCGGAGTGATGCGGTAAGCACAGCGGCGATCGCCCCCAAGAATATGCTCGACTCGCTCAATGCAGATCTCATCACCCAATAAAGCGGCGAATACATCACGCTCGGCAGTGCAAAGCCTCGGCCAACGCTGGGCAGCGGCGCAGATCGAGCAGTGGTTTTCTACGAGCAAGAGGCTGTCATCGGGCTGGGGAATGACTTCGGCCATGTAGCCTTCTTGGCTGCGAAGCTGAGCCATCTGATGGGTGCGATCGCGCCAGGTTTCACAGTTCATTAGAGAGGTCTGATATCTCTGAATTTGTTTGGAGACTCGATGGCGCAACAGTTCGTCGAGGCCAGATTCTCCAAACATCAGCTCAGCACTCTGAAGCAGGCTAATCGCCAGATCTTCGTGATGGTTAGGAAAAAGCTTGAAGGAGTCCTGCGTCAGATGCCACTGCTTCACCGGACGACCAATCGGTTGTCGCTCTTCGTCGTAACTTACCCAGCCCTTGGCTTTGAGATTTTGGAGATGCTGCCTAATCGACATGGGTGACACCTGAAGCTGATCGGCGAGCTGGGTGGCAGTCTGCGCCCCCCTCAACTTCAGCCGCTGCAAAATGAGATCTTTGATTTTGCGCGTTTCAGAGCCACTCGGATTGCTCATGGGATTGTACATATTTCCCGCTAAGGCACTTCATTGTCGTTGATTCCTGGGAAACTCGCTTGGTGGATCGACATCACGCATGGAGTCACAAATGGAGTTTTGAGTTGTGCTGTTGTCTTATCCCCTAGTGTAGCGACGATAAAAACGCAGTCAGAGATTTAACTCGATTTTGCCCTGAGAGAAAAGCTGCTGTGGCGATCGCCATAGTAGACGATTTTTCTAACCCATCATGCAGCGGATTGAACTGAATGAATCAGGTGCGCGAAGAGAGAACCCGGCTCTCACAACCGCATCAATCAGCCCAATCTTGCTGACTGACGGGGTTTTAATTAGAGGTTTTGGCGAGCTGACGCTGCACGACCGTATTTTCTAGGGCTCCAATCCCCTCAATTTTAATGCAGACGCGATCGCCCACATTGATTGAGCCTATGCCTTCGGGAGTCCCGGTGAGGATGACATCACCGGGGAGTAGCGTCATCACCTGGCTGACATAGGAGACGATCACCTCTGGGGCAAACACCATATCGTCAACCGAGGCCGACTGGCGGGGTTCAGATTCATCGTTTACAAATGTTTCTAGCTTTGCCCCAGCAGTCAATTCGCGCACAATCCAAGGCCCTAACGGACAAAACGTGTCAAAACCCTTTGCCCGAGTCCATTGCTGATCTTTTTGCTGAAGATCTCGTGCCGTGACATCGTTGGCAATGGTATAGCCCCAAATTTTTGAGGCGGCCTCTTCAGGACTGCAATCATGACAGCGATCGCCAATAATGAGGGCTAGTTCTCCTTCATAATCGACGCGCTGGGATTGATGGGGGTAAAAAATATTTGACTGGTCAGACGTGACAGAAGTCGAGGGCTTGAGAAACAATAGAGGCTCCGAGGGCACTTCTCCCCCCATTTCTGCCGCATGTTGTCGATAGTTTTTACCCACAGCCACGATTTTTGAGGGAGCGCAAGGGGCAAGAATCTGGTAGCCCTCAGGTGCTAGCTCGCTATCCATCGGCTGTCCCTTCAGCCAAGGAGGCGCATCAAGAATCTGCACTCGGCGATCGAGTTGCAAGAGCCCGTAATGGAGTTGACCAGTTTTCGTTTGAACTCGAACGTAGCGTTGTGCCATGGAATTTAACGGATCGAGACAGGTTACAGTTCACGGAGTGTGAAAGGTCAATCCGACCGTAAGAGCGACGCTATAGGACATTCAGCGGAGACGGATACCGAAAAAAGTTTGACATTTAAGCCGCGTCCTAGCAAGTCACTTCTTACGAAAGGACATGGTTTAAACACATCTCTCGTCAGAAGCCATTGAATCACGTCTCACCGATGGGAGGCATGGGCAGCGAACAGGCTGGCCGAAACGGCTGGTCAATACGATGTAATCACCCATTCGAAACCTAACGCTCGATTCGGGACAAATTCATAACTCTTGCGTCTTAATCTCATGGCTCATCGTGACCTAACGTATAATCAACCACAGGTTCAGGTTATCGATTCCATTCATGAACGTGTGAGCCATGTGAGCTATGCGCTTGGTTCTATAGCGGCTAGAGTCTGCTATCAGAGCAATTGTTCGAACGATATGATTGCCAGGGCGACAGATTGCCAAAACGCAGATTGCCAAAACGCAGATTGCCAAAAAAACTATGGGAACCCGGCCTTGATATTGTGTCGTCAACGACATTATGGCTCAGTCTTCAGGTCGATGTAGTCCGATTCTCCGATTCTCAATAATGCTCTTAAGCCCAAATCTTTAAGCCCGCATCTTTAAGCCCGCATCTTTAAGCCTGAATCTCTAACTCTGACGCCCCTCGCCAAATCTCTTACCCCCTAAATCCTACGAGTGCAGACACTATGATTTCTAACCGTTTTCTATCCAAGCCCTTTACCTGGGTGACTGGCTTGGCGATCGCCACCTGTGTCAGTGTGACCATGGCGGTTCCGGCTTTGGCACAAGAATTGTTGAGAGAAGGCAAGCTCCAGTTTGTCATGCTAGAAGAAATGTCCAATGACGCCAATGTCTTATCGCAGGGGCAACTGTCTGCCCTAGAGACAGACCCTAATTTCACAGATAGCTACACGCTCGTTTACGACGATGCATTTGCGATTTTAGATGGCTATACCCCTGTGACACGGGGAGGATACTTCCCTGAAAATGTGGGGATTCCGAGAGAACAGCAGGTCACCGTAGACGAAGCGGTCTATCGGCTCTATCGGCTTGAAGAAGGGACGGAGCTGATGCTCTATCGTTCTCCCATGGAAGGAACCTCCCGCTATTTCATTCGGGAAAACTAATCCGAGAAAACTCAGCCGGGAAACTAAGCCGGGAAAACTATCGGGGGCTACCCATGCAGACGTTTTCTGCCATCACCCATGTCATCTTTGATTTGGATGGATTGTTGCTCAACACAGAGCCGCTCATTTTTGAGGTTGCTCAGGCGATCGCCCAGCGCTACGGCAAAACGCTTGATCTATCCACACGGGCACAAACGGCAGGGCGGCAGGCTCGTGACTCAGCCCAAGTCGTCATCGATGCGGCGGGTCTGCCCATTGATGTCGATACCTATCTTGCAGAAAAAGAACCGCTCGTGGCTCAATACTATCCGCTAGCGCAGCCGATGCCCGGAGCCCGCCGCCTGACACGACATCTGAGGCAGCACAACGTTCCGCAGGCGATCGCCACGAGTTCTTCGCAGCGTCCTTTTTCTTTCAAGACCCAAGCCTATGGAGATTGGCTGGCGGAGTTTAGCCGCGTGGTCACTGGGGATGACCCGGCGATTCAACGGGGCAAGCCTGCTCCCGATATTTTTTTGATTGCGGCGCGACGACTGGGGGCAGACTCCAGCCACTGCCTGGTGTTTGAAGACTCTCTAGCGGGAGTCGCCGCAGCCAAAGCCGCCGGAATGCATGTGGTCGCCGTGCCTGACCCCATGATTGACCCGATGCTTTATGCCGACGCTGACCAAGTGTTGCCCTCGTTAGAGAGCTTTGAGCCTGTCGATTGGAGGCTGCCAGGGTTTACAGACTAGTCCATACTCCAGCGGATAAGCCCCTCGCGAATGCCCTCTAACGGGCGATCGCCAGTTTTTCTTTCGTCAGTCCTTGAAATAGGCGAATGCCGTCGGTAAAACCCAGCATTGGGTCAGAGGCGCGTTCGGGGTGAGGCATCATGCCTAGCACGTTGCCCTGTTGGTTGCAGATCCCGGCGATGTTATTGAGAGAACCATTGGGGTTGCTGCCTTCATCTACGGTTCCAGTGCGATCGCAGTAGCGAAAGATTACCTGGTTATGGGCTTCTAGCTCGCTTAAGACCTCTGCATCGGCGTAGTAGCAGCCTTCTCCATGGGCGATCGGAATGGTGATCACTTCGCCCGTTTCGTACTCTTGAACCCAGGGCAAATCATTGCGCTCGACCCGTAGCTGGACGCGATCGCAGATGAAATGCAGGTCGCGGTTGCGCATGAGCGCCCCTGGCAATAGCCCGATCTCAGTCAAGACCTGAAACCCATTGCAGATGCCCAAGACCAGTTTGCCCTGTTCGGCATGGCGCACCGTTGCAGCCATCGCGGGCGAAAATTGGGCGATCGCCCCACAGCGGAGATAGTCGCCGTAGCTAAACCCCCCCGGCACAATGATCAGATCTAAATCAGACAGGTCTTTTTCTTGATGCCAGACCATGCGCACGGGCAAGCGCAGCAAATCGCGGACGACCATTTCAGCGTCGCGATCGCAGTTTGACCCAGGAAAGACGATAATTCCAACGTTCATGATGCGTCTCCAGGCGTCAGCTCAAACCGATAATTTTCAATGACAGGGTTAGCCAAAAGCTGGTCACACATCTGATCAAGCTGTTTTTGAGCCTCTGCCTCAGTGGCAGCTTGTAGAGTCAGTTCTACATATTTGCCAATGCGAACTTGCTCAACCGTTGGAAAACCGAGCTGATGAAGACCTGATTGAACAGCAGTACCTGCTGGGTCGAGCACAGACGGACGCAGAGTAACAAAAATTTGAGCTTGGTAGGTTTGAGCCACAGCTTGTTTTTATAACCTGATGAATGAAACGCTAACAGCGCCTCAACAGCGCTACAGACATTCTAGAGGGCAAGTGCCCCCCTTTCTACTCGTCTTTACGCTGCCGAGAAAAGTTTTTAGTAATGAACCGCCAGCCAAATGGTTTCGCAGTTGGGATTCGTCCACTCGACTCGATGTTTTGTGTGGGCTGGAATGTTGATATAGCTCCCTTCAGTCAAGCAAACCGACTCTCCATGCTCAAATGCCAGCAGCGCTTCACCTTTCAAGACCACGACCCATTCGTGCTGCTCTTGGTCATACCATCCGGTTTTGGGTGAGGTGTGCCCCTTAGACACGATTCTCTCGATGGTTGTGGTTTCGCCCCTCGTGAGGACTTCAAACACTTCCTCATTCAGATTGTCGGGGAGCGCTTCAAAAAGATTGCCCATAGTTCTACTGGGTGACGGGAGAGAATGGTGAGCGATGCCGTATGCCTCCTAAATCATCCCATGAGACATAACCGGAACGGATAGACCCTCAGTTCACAAGCAGCGCAAGCACTCTCAGCGAACCATTCCAAACATCTAGTGCAGCCACAGCAGGTTGGGTCGGTCACGATAGTAAAGAGACAAAAAAAGGAACAGATTACTCTGCTCCTCTCTAAGTATCGATATTGAAATATTGCGATTGAAATATTGTGATCGATAAGCCTTACGATTCAGCTAATTCTAAGCCTATGCTGCGTTCCAAGCTTGACGTAAAACTCCAGGCAGGAAAGTAGAGACTTCCTGAATGCGATCGCTCGATAGTTCTTGCTTCAGCGCTGAGAATACCGCTTCTGTAGCCGCCTCTGCGGTTACTCCACGAGGCAGCCCTGCTTCTTGGCCAATGCGGAACAAGAAAGTGTCAGGCTCAATCACTAAAGGCTTGCGAATGCGGCTGAGAAAACGCACAAGGGGATTAGAGTCCTTCCAAATTTCCACCAGCTTATCTTGAGATGCCCCATCTCCACTCGACAGCATCTTGCCCTCAAGCTCAGCCGCAACTCGATCAGCAGCTTCGGTGGTCATCATGTCGCGTATTGTACGGAAGACTACCTCAGCAATGTCACGCGCATCGTAGAGATCGGGAAGGCTGATCTGACGCTGCACCTTTTCTAGAAACTGGCTTGCAACCTTAGAGTCATCTGCATCAGCTTGAATGTTGGAAATCGAAGTCATAGTGTATCCTAATCAATCTTTTTATGAGACAGGCTTTTTATAAGACGGGTTGCAATGACCTACGATGCAAAAAGTCATCAGACATAGAGCACTGCAACTGCTGTCGTTACATTGACTTTATATTGACATATTTCTTTACAATTTGCAGGAGATTTTAAAAAGCCCCCTGCTTTTAGCCTTTGACGCCGCTGCCTGACTCCGTTGGCACAATGTATCGCTGCATCAGAATAAAGAAGAGCAAAATCGGCACAATCGAAATCACCGAGCCTGCGGCAATAAGCCGCCAGTCAAGAGAAAATGAGCCTGCGAGTTTCGCAACCCCTAGGGGCAGCGTGTAATATTCTGGCTGATCTAAAACAATTAGGGGCCAGAGAAAATCACTCCAAGACCCAATAAACACAAAGATGGCCAGCGTCACTAATGCCGGACGAATCGAGGGCAGCATGACGCACCACCAAATCCCGACTTCAGAGCAGCCATCGATGCGAGCGGCTTCTTCTAGCTCTTTAGGAACGCCCTGAAATGCTTGCCTCAGTAAAAAAATGCCAAAGGCCGAGGCGATCGCCGGAAAAATAATCCCAAGATAGGTATTCCTCAAGCCTAGATTGACGGTCAAGATATACAGCGGAATCATGACAATCTGAAACGGGATCAAAATCGTCGCCACGATGAAGGTAAAGATGGCTTCTCGTCCGCGAAAGGTGAGTCGTGCTAGGGGATAAGCCGCTAGGGAGCAAAACAACAGGTTGAGGCCGACGGTCAATACGGCAACCAGAGTACTGTTAAACAAGTAGCGCCCAAATGGATTAGTGCGCCAGACTTCCACAAAATTTTGTAGGGTCGGCTGCTCAGGAATAAACTGCGGCGGAAACTGGAAGATATTTTCCGTAGGCGATTTGAACGCGGTGCTGACGAGCCACAGCAGCGGAAATAACATGATCAGGGCGATCGCACCCAGCATGATGTAGTTGGCGATCGCCGCCCTGATCCGAGATTGGCCCATAGATTGCCCCACAGCTTTCTAGTCCTCTATATTTAGCTCCCCACCAGATTACAAGCGAACGGGCTGAATCTGAGCTACATCATCTCGCTGGGGATGAATCACATTGCCTTTTTGCACCGCAACATACAGCCGATTGAGGGCATTGGTGTAGGCGTGGGCTGAGGCCACAACGATGTCGGTATTGGCCGCATGGCCTGAAAAAATGCGCCCCTCGCACCGCAGACGAATGGTCACTTCTCCCATAGCATCAATGCCTTCTGTGACCGACTTGACCGAGAACTCAATTAGCTGATTGTGCAAATTCACCACCCGATTAATGGCTTTATACACCGCATCGACGGGGCCAGTGCCAATGGCAGCATCGGTCAGTTCATCGCCATCGGGTGTGACCACCGTGACTGTCGCGGTCGGCTGGGTATGATCGCCACAAGAAACCTGCACCCGCTCTAGACGAAACAGTTCTGGGGTTTGCTGGGCTTCATCATTGGCGATCGCCTCCAAATCCCAATCGGTAATTTCCTTTTTCTTATCTGCCAGTTCCTTAAACCGCAGAAATGCTTTGTTCAGCTCTGGGTCAGCAAGGTCAAACCCTAACTCCTTAAGCCGCGTCCGAAAGGCATTTCTGCCCGAGTGCTTGCCCAACACGATTTGATTGTCTGTGAGGCCAATCAGCTTGGCATCCATAATTTCATAGGTCAGCTTGTGCTTCAGCACCCCATCTTGGTGAATCCCAGACTCATGGGCGAAGGCATTTGCTCCGACAATGGCCTTGTTGGGCTGCACAAACATTCCTGTTAGGTTCGACACCAGGCGGGAGGTTTTATAAATTTGACTCGTGTCAATCGCCGTCAGGGGTTCTTCAGAGTCAGGCGATCGCCCAAAGAAGGGGTTAAAAAACTGTCGCCGCACGTGCAGCGCCATCACCAACTCTTCTAAAGCCGCATTGCCCGCCCGCTCGCCAATGCCGTTGATCGTGCATTCGAGTTGGCGTGCCCCAGTCTTGACGGCTTCCAGAAAATTAGCCACGGCTAAGCCCAAGTCGTTATGACCATGGACGGAAATGATGGCCTGATCGACATTGGGCACATTCTCAGTGATGCCGCGAATCAGCCCGCCAAACTCGCTGGGCGTCGTATAGCCCACCGTATCTGGAATATTAATCGTTGTGGCTCCTGAGGCGATCGCCACTTCCAGCGCCTGATACAGAAACTCAGGATCAGAGCGTCCGGCATCTTCAGGAGAAAACTCAACGTCATCCACAAAAGATTTCGCATAGGAAACCATCTCAGGAATGATGTCTAGAACTTCCTGGCGAGTTTTCCGCAGCTTGTACTCCAAATGAATATCGGAGGTTGCAATAAAGGTATGAATACGAGCATGGGCTGCGGGTTTTAGAGCCTCTGCCGCCGTTTTAATGTCTTGCCGCGTTGCCCGAGCCAATCCACAAATGGTGGGGCCATCTTCTATGCCGACGATCTCTGCAATGCGGCTGACAGCTTCAAAGTCGCCAGGGCTAGCAAACGGAAACCCCGCTTCAATCACATCAACGCCGAGCCGAGCCAGCTGCCGCGCAATGGTTAGCTTTTCATCTACGTTTAGGGTTGCACCCGGAGACTGCTCTCCATCACGCAATGTCGTATCAAAAATAATGATGCGATCGCTCTGGGACTGACTACTCATAGCACCACTCTAGAAATATCGACTCACCAGTCAACAATATTAAAACAGGATTAAACGCCCTTCAGCGAAAAGCGTTCTCTCACCATCATATTGAACCTTAGCACCAGTTGAATGAGAGATCGGTCGTCGCTGCCACCAGGTTTACAAGGCTAAGCATCGTTGCAACCGTCAGCCCTCGAACCCTATTCATCAGTCCATTATGAATACATCGCAGTCAAGAAATATCGACGCTGTCGATTCAGCGACATTTTTTGACTGCGGCTTATTCTAGGGATTCATACTGGGAATTCATGCTGAGGATTCATGTCTGGGGCTGCATGACGAGACTGAATATCGCAATCAGCTATCGACCTTCTCAATATGTTTGCGAATATCACACAAATCGATGTAACGGTCTGTTGCATTGCGAAGTTCGCGCGCAATCATCCCATCTGTTGAAACCACCGTGATATGGGTATTTTTTGAGCGAAGAAGCTCGATTGCTCGCTCAAAGTCTCCATCGCCACTAAACAAAATCACCTGGTCATATTGCTCAACCGTATTGAACA
>JBARXP010000434.1:0-8785 GCA_049647405.1 Elainellaceae cyanobacterium
ATGCGGTTGGGCAGCAGCTTCAGACCGAATGCTCAGATGTTCTAGAACCCACTCAGATTGAAGGGCTCGAAAACTTTGATGTCACTAATCTGGTTGTCCGCACCATGACTCGGGTAAAACCCGGCAAGCATCTCCTCGTGCAACGGCTACTGCGCAGCATGCTCAAGCATAGGTTTGACCAAAATCTGCGATCCGGTGCTTTGGCAAATATAGGTGAATAACCCCTACAGCAACCCCTCACAGAGCCAAAGCCTCTGTGAGTCTATTTTCTGGTTACTGAGCCGCAATAGCCGATTGGGAGGAGGCTACTGCCGCTGTACTCAACGACTGGAGGCTAAAATCCACAACCTGCTGCCCCGGCAGTAGAAGCCGATTTTTGGGCGTATGGCCACCCCTGCCGCTGGCTCTGCTGCGCAATTTGATGCCCGATGTCGCCCAGGAAGTGAGGGGCAGAGTTTCCATTCTGGAAATAGGGCTTGGGGTTTGAGTGCTATTAGTTGGAGCGCCCAGTCGGCCCATAACTCCATGGCATAGATCCATAAAGACCCAGACTAAAATCACACGGAGGCTCCCTATTTTTTGTCCCATTTATTGTCTCAAAAGCCTGTACCGTATGACGGCGATCGCCCTTGTCACCCCTCAGCTTAGGAGCAGCGAAGAGAACCCCCATTTGAAATCGATAAAACATGATTTCAAATGGGGGATTCACTACTTTATGCTGTTCACCTGATGCAGTGTTAAGCGATGAGCACACCATCAGTTGATTAAGAGGAATGCTCGTCTAGCTCTTGCTTGCACCTAGCTAATTCACCTGAATGATAGACAACGTAGAAGACTGGAAGTAGTGACCCAAAATTTGCTGGTAGTTGTAGCCTTGGCCAGCCATGCCATAAGCGCCCCACTGGCTCATGCCAACGCCATGGCCAAAGCCTCTGCCATTGACCACAAACCGCACCGGAACTGAAGCCGAACTGCCTGTACTCGCAAGCCGTCCCATTTCTGGTGTGATGCTGAATAGGGTGCTCTTGAGCCCCAAAGCTCGTCGCACCTCACTGCCGCTGAGTACACGACTACCGCGATCGCCCTCCACCCGCACAGACTCGACCCGTCCTCTAGGCGTAGTTTCAACTGAAGAAATGCGGAGCACTCGCCCAACTCCGGTAATGCGTTGCTGAAAGCTGTCTGCCGAGAACTCCTGACGCCACTCATACACTGGATTCTCTGCAATTTGGTCGAAGTCTTGAACGGCACGCAGATAAGGACGAGGCGACGACCAAACATCTTCTACATTTTCGGTATAGCCACCCGATGAGGAGTGGAATACGGATTCAATGATCTGACCGTTGTAGGTCAAGACTTGCCCTGCGGTGCTGTTGACTGCGACCTGGGTGGTGTTTGTTTCTTTTCGTAGCCCTTCATAGACTTGCCATGTTGTGGTGTCTCCCACATCAAACACGGCGTTGCCGTTGTGCTGGCGTTTGTAGAGAGCGTAGGTGCGGGCTGCTACGGCCTGCGCCTTCAGCGCTTCGGGGAGCCAACTCGCAGGCATCTCAGAGCCAACAACACTGTAGAGATATTGCTCTAAGTCAACGTAGTTAACGGCAGTGACGCCACCCGCAACCGCGATGACCTGGGTGCGACCTCGATACCATTTATCGCCGATGGAGACATATCCTCCGTCTGTAGGCTCGATCCAAAACAGACCGCTTTCCCACTGGTGGATCTCGACCTGACCCGCATCAGCCTCGGCCATAACGCTGCTCATCGCAGGAATTTCGGCGATCGCCTGCCCTGAGGCATCCCGCACAACGGCCTTGGTTGATGTGCCAAGCTGCACTTCCGAGACTTCTTGTTCGATCGCAACTCGCAACTCTAGGGCAGCCTGGGCAGAACCCGCACTGAGAAAACATCCCAGAATCGTCATAAAGCCGATGAGGCTAGTCTTACGCGGAGCCGAGCGAAGAAACCGTAGCGGAAAGAGAATGAGTTGCTGAGCCAGCGATTGCACTAGAGTCTGACCCGGAAAAAAGGAGCAGTTGGCCGTCATAACATTCCTCGCACCAGTGAATATGGACAGTTTAGATAATTCATCAGCCATCTAATCGAGGGCAATGGAGTCGAAGGTCACTCAACTTAAAACTACTGATTACAGCAAACCTTTGATGACAAAAATCCTGAACCAAATTGACAGAAGTTTATGACATCTTGCGTGCTTTTGCCACAGTCTCTTTTTGCCATAGTTTTTTTCACCCATCGATTTGCTGATTGCTTTGATATTGATATTGATTGGCAAATACCCTTCAATATCTGATCACTCGATGTCTGATCACTCAATATCTGACGATGCACGCTGCTTTTGAACATACCCAATTCAGTACTTATCCGATAAGCACCGGGTACAATTTAGCCTACTTTTAGAAACAATTGCTGTAAGA
The DNA here is from genome assembly GCA_049647405.1 of Elainellaceae cyanobacterium. Classification (GTDB taxonomy): domain Bacteria; phylum Cyanobacteriota; class Cyanobacteriia; order CAKZMO01; family CAKZMO01; genus CAKZMO01. The sequence continues at coordinate 2,436 of JBARXP010000434.1, forward strand.
CAGCACTGGGCTTTTTTGCTTAAGGGTGGTCTCTCTGTCGGATAGTGATCGGTAACTGATTAGGACTGATTGGGTATGTATTACACCTAATCGAAATAATTTGATTCATGCCAGGGTCACTATGCCAGTTACCGTAACGGAGTAGAACGGAGACTGATCCCCATGCCTTTTGCCTGGGTCAACGCCCAGCCCAGCTCTAAAGCTATAGCTTTAGATTTGCGACCCATGCACAGTGTTGGACTTCATTAGAATCCATGAGTATTGCGCGATCGCCTTCTTTTAGGCTCAGCTTTACTCTCTTCACTCAGCACCGCTCAAAGGAAGTCATTCCGCATGATCCCGTCGCCCAGTCAGCTCTGTTATTTGCCAGCCTGACCAGCCACTCTAACAAACCGTCCTTCGGTGGCGCTCACTGTTATTCTGGGCGATCGCTTATCATGACATCTTCTGGTGCTGCTGCTTACCACCCATTTGATGACACGAACTTCTGCATCAAATGACACAATAAACCATAAAACACAATTACAAGTTATGGTACAGACTCCCGTTGAACTATCGGTCAATACGTCTCAGATTCGTCCTCAAATTCAAGCGCTTCAGGCTCAGCTTGTGGCATGGCGACGGCAGTTTCACCAGCATCCTGAACTTGCCTTTCGGGAACAGCTTACGGCTGGGTTTGTTTCGCAAAAGCTAACTGAATGGGGCATTTCGCACAAAACAGAGGTCGCAAAAACGGGCATTGTCGCTGTAATTCAAGGACAGCCCACTGGCCCAGTGCTCGCCATTCGGGCAGATATGGATGCCTTGCCCATCCAAGAGCAAAACCAGGTTGATTATTGCTCTAAGCACGATGGAGTGATGCATGCCTGTGGTCACGATGGTCATACGGCGATCGCCCTAGGCACGGCTTACTACCTGGCTCAGCACCGCCATGAGATTCCTGGCACGGTGAAGATTATCTTCCAGCCTGCCGAAGAAGGGCCGGGTGGCGCAAAGCCCATGATCGAGGCCGGAGCGTTAAAGAATCCAGATGTGGATGCCATTATCGGCCTTCACCTGTGGAACAACTTGCCCTTAGGCACCATAGGCGTTCGCAGCGGACCTTTGATGGCGGCAGTGGAACTCTTTGATTGCGTGATCCAGGGTCGTGGCGGCCATGGCGCAATGCCCCACCAAACGATTGATGCAATTCTCGTGGCGTCTCAGGTTGTTAACGCCTTGCAAACCATTGTGGCGCGCAACGTAGACCCCATTAAGGCTGGAGTGGTGACAGTTGGCAGTTTTCAGGCCGGACATGCCCGCAATGTGATTGCCAATAGCGCTGATTTGAGTGGCACGGTTCGCTATTTTGACCCGGTGTTTGAGGGGTTCTATGGTCGCCGGATCGAAGAAATCGTCGCAGGTGTATGCCAGAGCCATGGGGCAACCTATAGTCTCGACTACTGGCAGCTCTACCCTGCAACCATCAATGACTCAACGATTGCTGATTTAGTGCGATCGGTAGCTGAAACGGTGGTTGAAACTGAGGCTGGCGTCGTGCCGGAGTGTCAAACGATGGGCGGTGAGGATATGTCTTTCTTCTTGCAGGAAGTGCCCGGTTGTTACTTTTTCTTAGGTTCCGCCAATCCTCAAAAAGATCTGGCTTATCCTCATCATCATCCGCGCTTTAACTTTGACGAAACTGCTTTGGGCATGGGGGTCGAGATGTTTGTTCGCTGCGTCGAACAGTATATGGCTCAGTCGTAAGGTACACTTCGGAGAAGGTGGGTATGGTCTTGTCTTTGGTTTGGCCTTGATTATTCGGCCTTGATTATTCGGCCTTGATTATTCGGCCTTTATGGATTGATGTGCAGGCAACGTAGGAGATTCCTGTGATGAGCCCAAAAGTCAGAAACCTCTGGATCATCGCCGTGGCGATCGCCCTCTCGATCGTGATTGTGGGGCGATCGCCACAACCCGTGCATTCAACCTCATCTCCTCTGTCGTTATCTGCTGCCTCTCTTGTTCAAGACTCGTCCCAGGAATATTTGTCCCAGCAAGCCCCTGCGGCAGAGCCTTCCATCGCAGAAGCGCTGCTGACCCAAGTGCCTGCGGAAGAACTGCCTGAGGGCGATATTCCGGCTGCTGAGGGAGATCTTGGTGAGTCTGCGCCGCCGGAAGAAACCCCATTAGAACCACTCCCAGCAGAAGCACCCCTCGAAGAAGAACTGCAAGCGCCAGATTTTCTGGATTCTGACCTGGAATCAGATTCAGAATCTGAGTCAGAATCTGAGTCACCAGAACTCGATATTGCAGTGTATCAAGATCCTCAGGGTCAGTTTGAGATTGGCAGTTTGGAAGGCTTCACCCAACTCTCCGTCGCCGGGTCGCCGCTGTTTGAATCTACAGATGGTGCGATCGCCTATACGGTCGTGACTCAGGAGTTATTTGCAGAAGATGCTGAACCCCTCCCGGCACCCACATTGGCGGCGATCGCCATCACCACCTTCAACCAGGGTGAGGGGTTTCAAAATCAGCCCAGTGAGTCTGTTGCGTCAGAGCCGCCTGCCATTGTCGTTCCCTGGGTGGGAGCCCATACGACCCCACAAGGGAGCCAGCCCCTATCCGGTAAAATTTTGGTTCAGCAGCGTTCAGGAACAGTCTTCCTCGTTTTGGTTGCTGCCAATGAAGATGGGCGCGATCGCCAAGACGCTGTCATCAATACGGTCTTCAGCAGCTTTACCCTTCTCTGAGTCACACGTCTATGCCTCGTCGTTCCTCTCCTCTCCCCAATTTTCGGAACTTTGACCCTCGCCGCGTCGGGTCGCGCTGGCTTGACTCCATGCGTTCTGACGACTGGCGACGAGACATGACCACTGACGGCAATCCTGAAACGGGGCGACTGCTTGATCTGATGCCCGCCTCAGGCCGAATGCTGTGCCGCCTGGTCGGTCAGCCAACGCAGTCTTATGTGATTCAGGCCGAGTTGCCCCGTCCGTGGAATCGCTATCGCCTGATTCAAATTAACTTTGAGCTGTGGAGTCAGATGCCGCGACCTCAGCGAGATCTGATTTTTCTCCGAACCATTTGCTGGAGCACAGGTGTGGAATGGTTTAAGCCTGATCTCTATCGGGGTCTTGCCCTGGCAGGCGCTCTGGGAACCGTCGTCGAAGCGGCTCAGTCTGATGCCATTGGCGTACTCGTTGCCGGGGGGCTTGCTGCCCTAGCCGGAACCCAGGTCTGGCGACGCAGCCGAGGCACCCAAACAGAACTCGACGCCGACGAAGCGGCCCTGCGCGTGGCCCAGCGACGCGGCTACGACGAAACCGAAGCGGCTCGCCATCTCAATGCAGCGATTGAAACGATTGCTCGGCTAGAGGGTCGTCCTAGCCTTAATTTTACAGAACTGTTGCGGAGCCAAAACCTGAAGGCAATCGCCGGACTTTCTCCCATCGGGGTGCCTGACTCTTATCGCAGCGATCGCCCAGAACCCTAAAGCTGCGGCAAAATTTCGGGCAAGAGCTGAGCCGGAATCTTCGACAGCGCCATACTTTGTCCGGTCATGCCCTGCTGGTTGTGAATTACTTTGAGCGTCTGGATTATGCACTTCAGCGCAGTCTGATACAGGTCGGGTCGTTCTTGCCACCCCTCAAGGGCAATGAGGTGATGGTCAAGGGCTTGGTCGAGCCTATCGTCTTGAGCCAGACTAGAGTCTTCAAAGGTTGTCCGATCGCCATCGGTTTCGAGTTGAAACAAAACGAGGCCGAGATTATTACGGGTCGCTAACACATCAAAATTGAGAGGCGTATGGCGTTGGCTTGCCTGGGCGTAGCTCGTATCGCTCTGCTGAATCTGCTCAACCGCATAGAGAGCCTGTTCATAGGCCGCTATGGCCTGGTGCAAACAGTCTAATCGCATTTTGGGCTGATGGTCATAATGGTTGGAGAGGTGCCAATGAGCCGTGCCCAGGTTGTTTTGGGTGGCGGCATAGGCGACGGGGTTTGAGTCTAAGGTGCGATAGTTCAGCGCAGTGGTATAAGACTCAATCGCCAACCGCAGCCACCGATCCGATCGCTCATGCTGCGACAGATTCCAGTAGGCTGTGCCCAGATTGTTCTGAATCATGGCGTAGTTAATCGCATCCTGGTCGGGCTGGTAATAGCGCAACGACTCCGTATAAGAGGCGATCGCCTGCTTCAGGTTGGGCTTCGGGTCACGATATTGGGCCAAGTTCCAGTAGGTCGTGCCCAAGTTGTTTTGGGTAGACGCATAGCGCATGGGGTCAAGATCTGACTTGCGATAGTTCAGAGCTTCTTGATACGCCTCCAAAGATTTTTGCAAATTCTCCACAGGATTTTGGTGCCGTGCCAGGTCGCCATAGGCCGCTCCCAGATTGTTTTGAATCATGGGATAGGTCTGAGGATGAGTGTGGGGACTAATTTTGCTGAGAGCCATTTGATAGGCTTGAATACCCTGCTGCAAGTGGGGCAGCCCCTGCTCTGGCACAGGCGAACAGCGAGACAGCAGCCAGCACAGATTGCCCATATCGTTGAGCACTTCTGACCACACGGGCGACGTATCACGCACAAACTGAAGCACTTGCTCATAGGCTTTCATCGCTCGCATCAGGTTCTGAGGCGCGATGTCGCCCTGCTCAATGCGGTTGCGATAAAGATTACCCAACCCGCGATAACTGCCAGCAATGACGCTAATCGGTGCTTGCTGTTCGCGCAGTCGCTGAATTTGTTGGAGAGCCGCAAACGCAGACGGGTCTTCTTGTTCTAAATTGCCCGCGAAGACCTGATCGATTTCCTCATCTAACCAAGCCCCTTCTTGGATGCTGGGGTCGGCAGCCTGGGCGCGGTCGTGAGTGTCATCGTCTTGAGAAGTCACGTTCTGATTCGATGGGGCGTGGGTAGAGGGTGCTGGAGAAGAACCTGTTTGCAGACTGTCTTGACCATTGCCGCTTGCCCTTCTCCGTGACGCTGAAGAAATGTCTGATGGAGGCTTAGACTCAGCTCCTAAGATGTCTAGTTCATAATCATCTTGTTGAACAGGAGCCGTGTCTCCTAAACCGGGCAAAAACGGCAGCGTTAAAGAAGATGAAGCCGAAACAGAGGGTGGGCGCTGGCTTGCCTGGGTGTGTCCCGTCTCGTCTTTTCCATTTAACCCAACACGGGTAGCCGTGGTTTTTGACTCCTCATGTAACTGAAAAATGAGCTGCTCGATGTGAGCATGTTCATTGTCAGCGGGGGGAAGCGGCATATCGGGAGTAGACAGCGAATCAAGCGAATCGGGCAAGAGCGGGTCAGGCGATATCATTGATGATTCTACCTGATGTTCGTCTGTCTTGTTCTCCTGGTCGCGACGAGGAACAGAAGGGGATACCGATGAATCTAGAGACCCGGATGGATTCGTGCTAGATGAATTCGTGTCAGATGAATTCGTGTCAGATGGATTCGTGTCAGATGAATTCGTGCTGGATGGAGTGGGTTGAGTAGGGCGATCGCCTCGATTTTCCTCCTGAACGAATTCAGTCTGGTTCGGCTGATCTTGAACGGGCTGGTCTTGAACAAACTGGTCTTGAGGAAATTCCTCCTCGACAGGGGCATCCTGCACAGGTTTTTCTGTGGCAGAATTTTCTACTGTGAATTCTTCTTGGGTGAGCTTCGGTGAGATTGGCTCATCTTGGGCGGCGTTCTGTTGAACGGAGTCATCCGGGGTGGCTTGATCCTGAGCAGATTCTTTTAGGTCTACCTCTGCCTGAACAGGTTCCTGCTGAATCGGCTTTTCTTGAATAGAGTCCTCTTGAACAGATGCCTCTTGAACAGATGCCTCTTGAACAGATGCCTCTTGAACAGATGCCTCTTGAACAGGTTCCTGCCGGACAACGTCTGCCGGAATCAGCCCATAGATCGAGTCTTGGGAATGATTGGCGCTCCCATCTAAGTGGCTTCGATGCCCCAAAGAGTCAGAATCTGGAGCATCAGAACCTGGAGTATTTTGATCCGGATTCGAATCTAACGTTGAATCGGGATTAGAGGTGAGTTCTCGCGAAACTTGAGCGTCTGTATCGTCGATCGCATCGTCCGATCGCACGGCTGCTGACGATGAACCGGGCGATCGCTCGACTGCAATCGGAAATGTTTCTGGCTGCGAAATGAAAGGAGTAGGCTCCCCAATGAAGTCAAATATTGCTGTGCGACATCGCCAAAAATTGGGCGCGGCCTGCGGAATCATCCGACTCCACGGGCGTGTCACCCATAGCAACAGCGTTGACTCTAGAGCAGACATACTTCGCTCAATGCCGCGCAAATGATTGAGAAAAAGCCACTGGAGTGACGCCTCATGGCGACTCAACTGCTCAACCC
>JBARXP010000435.1:0-31656 GCA_049647405.1 Elainellaceae cyanobacterium
CAGGTCGAAGATCGCCGCACCGAGTGGTTTCACCTCTCCCAAGACATCAAGCGAATTCAAGCATTCGAGGCGACGGTGGCCGAGATTCCGACGTTGGAACAACAGCGCGATCGCCTCCAATCTCAGCTCAGCCGCATCGAAGCCGCCCAGCAGTTTGAGCGCGAATTACGCCAGCTCGTCACAGGGGCAACCGAAAAGCGCGATCGCCATTCGCTCAATGTTCAGGCTGCGTTCACCCTCTTACAGCAGCTTCAGCAGACGGTGCCCGATCTCGCCGCAGATGCGATCGGCCAAACCCTAACCCACATGGAAACGGGGGTGTCGCTTCACACCGAATTGCTCGACGCGCTTGAGACGATTTTGGCAGATCTAGACGAGCAAATTTCAGCCCCGAAACTGCGCACCCAACTCCAGCGACTCAAACCTCATCTTGATCAGGCTTATCGAGCCCAAGCCGAGATGACAACCTTGGAGGTAAAACGTCAGCGCCAGCAAACCCTGAAAACCGAGGCCGAGTCGATTCAGCAGCGGATTAAGGATCTGGAGCAAGAGCTAGCAGGCCAAACGACTCTAGAGCAACAGCAAGCTGACACGGCTACTGCCCTGACTCAACTCGACAACCCTCGGGGACGTTTTCAAATTCTCAATCAAAATCTTAAACAGCGAACCAAACTCGAAGCCGACCGAACCCAGCAGCAAACAGCCCAGGCGAAGCTTCTAAAAACGATCGCCCAACTCGATGAAGAACTGACGCAGTACAAGAGCCTAGATGAGCAGGTGGAAGATCAGCGCCAGCAGCGCCAGCGCTATCAGATCCATTACCAGACCTACCTCCAGAATCAGGCGATCGCTGCCCAGTTTACGACACTCAAGCCGCACCTCCAGAGCCTTCAAGCAGAGCTAGAAGCCATTACCCAAAAGACAGAATTGCTCCACAAAGACTGGACAGAAGCCAGCCAAGACTATGACCCGACGGCATGGACTCAGGTCGAAGCCGACTATAGCCAACAGCGCAGTCAGGCCGATCAGATTCGCGGTAGCCTACCCCAGCAGAAGCAGCGGCTGCAAGAGCAAGAAGCAAGACTCGCCACCCTTGGGGCGATCGCCACAAAACAGCAGCAAGCAGAAGTGATTCTAAAGGACAAAGAGAAAGCGAAGCGATTTGTTAACTTTGCCCGTCGCGTTTATAAAGAAGCGGCTCCGCGCATTACCGAGCGCTATGTCCAAACCATTTCGCGAGAAGCCGATCGCCTCTTTCGCGAGCTGCTCAACCGTCAGAATGTCGCCCTCGAATGGACGCGAGATTACGAGATCATCGTTCAAGAAGGAGCCCATCGTCGTCGATTTATTAACCTCTCCGGAGGTGAGCAAATGTGTGCAGCGTTGGCCGTGCGCTTAGCTCTGCTGCGAGTATTAGCCGACATCGACGTGGCCTTTTTCGACGAACCCACAACAAATATGGATCGCCCTCGTCGCCAACGACTGGCAGAGGCGATCGCCAACATTCGCACCTTCCAGCAGCTCTTTGTCATCAGTCACGACGACACATTTGAGCAATTTACCGAACATCTCGTCTATATCGAGCGAGAATAAAATGGCTGGAATCTAAATTCCAGCCATCAAACCCGACATCAACTGCGACCATCTTCTCTACGAACATGCTTTCAACTTCTTCTAAAAAGTCTATGAATAAAACATCGAGTTCTACAATCAAGCTAGATCAGTTTTTGAAGCTTGTTCAGGCCGTGCAAACAGGAGGAGAAGCAAAGGCTCTAATCCAGGCGGGAGCCGTTAGGGTCAACGAAGAGGTAGAAACTCGCCGGGGGCGCAAGCTAGTAGATGGCGATCGCGTCGATATTGATGGCGAAGTTTTCGTCGTCATCGCAGACTAGACACTCAAGACGACATTCTCGGTTGATGTGAACCTACGGGGTCTTGCGACGGTTGCCTAAACGGGGGGGGATCACTCAGTTCGATAAAGTCGAAAACCAGAACTCCAGAAATTGGGTCATTATGGGCAGCGATGTATCCAGTCTTGACCATATCTCGCAGAGTAGACTCGACATCAGAAAAGCTGTGACCAGTATCCATAACGCCTTGAGTCACCGAAAGATGTCCATCGCGGGCTTCCGCTGCTCGCAACAGCTTCATCATTAGGCGATCGCGACCATTTGAAGCATCGGCAGGCTGACTCGATGGGTTGGCCGCAGTTGCCGCAGCAGTTGTGTCAATGGGCTCTGTCGTAAATGCACTATCAACAGCGCTTCTGGAGTACTGTGGCTGGAAGGTACGCCGAAACATCACCCAAGCATTATGCTCATTCACCATTCTGGGAATGAAGAAAACGTCTATAAACTGACCGACAAAAAAGAGCCCACCTGTGATGAGCCAGAGAAACCCAGTGAAATATTTGCGGTTATAAATGCGGTGGATTCCGGCAAACCCCAAAAAACCCAGTGCCCAGAGAATGTAGCTTGTGCCAACGTTGTTCATCGCGACTTTGGCAAATTAATGTTGTACTTCCATGATAGGAGGCAAAAACGGGTTTGTACTCCTATCGTTACGGATTCTCACACTGCCCAAAAGTTCCCTTCATCCCGCTTTTATCTGCATCAGTTCCTGACTAATTCAGGACTTCCGCACAACTCGCCTAAGCCTGAATAAACTCGTTGAAAGGGTGGGCGCGACGCGCCCACCCTTTCAACAAACTGCGTCAGTCCTGTAATTCCTACTTGTCGAGCCTCAACCCGACTCAGCATAGATTTTTGGTTAACAAACGGGATGAAATATGGGACGCTGATGTGTTGAAGATTGCCTCGTTGCGCTGAACAATGCTCATTGCGGGCGATCGCCATTCACACAGGTAAGGATTTGGCATGGCCGTAACGTTAGAAGAAATTGCCATTTATTTAGAGCACGGGGGATTGCGCTATCGACTCGACCCCGATAACCAGAGCATATTGATGGGAATTGATGCCGATCACGTAGAAAATTTTTTGTTAGTTGTGCAGCTCGAAGAAGACGGCGAGTTTTTCAAGCTGTTTGCCCCTCGGGTGCTCGCAGGGGTAGATGAGCACCCCTATAAAGAAGCAATTTTGCAAACCATGCTCAGCATTTCCTGGGAGACGAAAATGTTGCAGTGGGAATATGACCCGTCTGATGGAGAGATTCGCGCCATTATCGAGTTTCCCTTAGAAGATGCGACACTCACTGAACGCCAATTTAACCGCTGCCTCTATGGTCTAGTGCAGATCGTCGATGAAATCGCCATGCCGCGCCTCAAAACCGTGATGGAAACAGGCCAAGACCCAACAGATCTAGCAATGGGAGAACGACTACTGCTCACCCTCCAAGAAGAAGCTCCTGGAATGTTAGCCATGCTAGAGCGAGCCATGGAAGCCCGCAAGCGGCGGGGGCATTTTCCAGGGCATGAAGAATGACTGACTGAAAAATGACTATGGATGTTGGTTAAACCGAGTCGCAAAATTCTGCGATCGCGTTGGAGATAGCCTCCGTGCTTTCAAAATCGCCGCTGCCAAAAATGCGTAAGACATCATGCCAACCATCGCTAAGACCGCAGGATGGACAAACCCCGTCGTATTCCACAGGGCATGGAGCATTGAGGCGGTGAGATAGCCAATCAGCAAAATGCGCCATCGATGCTTAGGCTTGAGAACGCTGAGACCAATGAAATAGCCGAGATACCCGCTGTAGGCCATGTGCCCGGATACAGAACCCAAAATTCGAGGAATTAGGAGCTGTAGCCCCAAGAGCTGTTGATCAATATCGGTCGCATGAAAATTGACATCGCTAACAATGGTCGGCACATATTGCCCCAGGGTTTCCATTAGCGTAAAGCCAACGGCAGAGGCCGTGCCCAGCAAAATGCCATCCAGCGGTTCATAGAGCCCAAAATCAGGGTGTTTGGGCGATCGCCACAGGCTACCAATCCAGACGAGTAAAAGCATCGGCACGGCTTTCAGCAACTCTTCCATCAGCCCTGCCCCCAAAAACATTTGCAGCAGCAGCAGCCCCAGGTTCATCGACTCAGCTTCTTTAGGAATTGCCCCCGGCAACACATCTCGAAACACAAAAATAAATAGCTGCAAGGCAGGACTACTCATCAGCAAAGCGGTCATCAAAGCCGAGCCCAGCAAAATCCACCAGGGCTTATGCCGACCGCAGAGCTGGTAAACAAAATAGTAGGCTCCGATTGCGAGGTAGGCCGACAACAAAATGTTGAACAAAGCCGTGTTGCCGATCGAGGTAAACAGCAGCACCACGAAGGTTACGGTGATAATGCCGGGGAGGAGGTAGGCTTTGTGGGTCAGCTCTTTTCCGGTCGAAACGATCGGGAAAAGCTGACTGAAGGTGACCGAGTTAGACGTTGGCGCTGCGGGCGATAATGACGCGGTATACCATCCCTCTAGGGTGATGCCGTTGAGTTTTGGAGGAAATCGCCCCGGCCCCATACCAGGGCCAATGGGTGAGTCAAGATGCAATGATATTGGGCTGGTTAGACGGGTCTGAGACTGCTCTGCAAAAATAGACTCAAAGATAAACTTAGGGCCGTGCAGCCCTAAGCTGATGCGATCGCCTTCCTGTAACAGTTGAGCCACCTCGACCCGGTCTCCATTGACATAGGTGCCATTAGAGCTGTCGAGATCTTCGATCTTCCAACAAAAAGGCTGGCTTTCGTCTCGCGTAATTTTGGCGTGGCGGCGAGAAACTCCAGTGTGGACTGTGGAGTCTAACGCAATATGACATGAGGGATCGCGCCCGATTTTAACCTCACTGATAAACGGCAGCGGGTAAAATTCGAGGCTAGCTAAGCCATTCGGTAAGATGTATCGTAAAATTCCGGTGCGCGGGAGAGAACCAACCATTGCCAACGATTCTGCGGAAATAAAGCAGACGTGAACTAGACATCCCATCCGATGGCTGAAACAATCAGCCTGATGGTGAAGGGGACAACCATCCAAGAGCTTGCACTTATTTTCGTCGCTGAGGTCTGTTGCTGTCCAGTCGAGAGCCTCTGATATCTCTAATTCTTTACTCAGCGACAGGCTCAAAACAGCATTTTTATTTCACCTCATCCCTTCAATCCCCAATATTTGATTTCCCAAATGGAGAAGGGCGTTGGATTGCCGTAATGATGGCTACCTACTTATCACATCGGGCGGCTCGTCATACTTTCGTCCGCCGATCAGTGCAACCCAGAGGCGATCGGCAGTCACTTGTCGATATCAATTTTCATTCAGTCGAGGTGAGGGGCGATCGCCATGAGAAGATAGAGCTTTCATAGGAGAGCTTATGGCTGCTGCGTATATTCAAAATGAAACCGAGTTTGATGAACTCATTAGTACCAATTCGCTCGTCGTCATCGACTGCACAGCGACTTGGTGTGGGCCATGCAAGCTAATTGCCCCCTTAATCGATCAGCTTGCTGAAGAATATGGCGATCGCGCAAAAGTTCTTAAGCTCGACCTAGATACAAACAAATTCGTTGCTAAGCGTTATGGCATTCGCAGCATCCCAGCGGTGATGTTTTTCAATCAGGGCGAAGTCGCTGAGACCATTGTCGGAGCCAAAAAATATGAAGATTACACCGCTGCTTTCGATCGCCATTTGACTTAGGTGACGCCTTCAAGGGTGACGCCTTCAAGGGTGACACTTTCAAGTTTTCAACGATGGTAGCGATGGTTAGAACACTTCAAAAAAATTGTTCTAATCTTGTGGTGAAATATCCGTTCGGATTCTTGCTGCATCAAACCGAGTAAACACTCATGATTGAATGATGAAATGGCGCTTTGAGATCTCTTCCAATAGGGAAGGGAGATAGACGTGCTACCCGCTTGCAGAAATTGCGAGAAGGCCCCGATCAGAGTTTAGTTCTAGCCCAATCTCGCCCGATGCTAAATTCTCCTGACGATTGCAGCGCTGATTCGCCTCAGCCAGTAGTATGAAAAGAGCGTCATATCTTGACCTGAGATCTCTAGCTGTTGCCTGTTGAGTCCATCTAAAATGACCCAAGTTTCCATGTCTCGCCATTCGACTGATGGCCGACCGCCCCAGTCGGTTCGTTCTGTCGCAGCGGCAACAGTCTCTACAACAGCACCCTGGTGGAGCCGTCATTGGGTTGCGGCCTCAGGGGTCTTGGCAGGGCTCATGCTATGGAACTGGGGATTGATGGTTGCGTTGGCGATCGCCCTTGCGATCAGCGTTGGCGTCTATCTTCACCTGACGCATCAGCTGCGCCTGCCGCGCTTTATCAATCGTTCTGCATGGCAGCGTAATCGATCTCTATGGCTGTCTCTGCTCGCAGGTGGCGGAACCCTGGCACTCATCGCCTTGGGGATCACGATTTGGCAAGACTCTGGATCGCCTGGAATCGCGGTGGCTCTGCTGCTCCAAGGCGCAGGAATGTGGGTGGCGGTGGGCGCGATCGCCCGTTGGATGCGACGATCCTCATCTGAGACTGATACAAAGTCGGGTGCAGAGTCTAGCTCAGACCCGGTGACCGTGCAGCAACTCTATTCGTTGTTCACCGACCTGACCCATACCCAGGCTCTCAAACGATTGATCGCAGTACGACTGCTGACTCAATATACGCTACAGCTCTCATCGGCCTCTGGGCGATCGCTTCAATCAGACCCTTCTCTCAGCCAAACCACTGCCCTCAGCCAAACCACTGCGCCTCTCACCCCGACAGAGCTATACCAATATTTCCGCCTCATGCTTGAGCAAGAACCTCAGACTCAAGTGCAGGCAGCATTAAAAGAATCTCTCGCCCGACTAGAATCACAGGCTTTCGTCTCGCCTCACTCTCTATCTCAGCCCCGCCTCACTCCATCTCAACGGCCAACCCTTGCAGTTCATCCAGCCCTGGGCAAAGGTTCAAAATCTCTGCCGATACGCCAGCTCGTTCGAACGCGATCGTCTAAAGTAGCCTGTGCCCAAGTGCTGTCCAGCCATTCATAGCGGATACCCATCGCTGACAAAAATCGCTAACAAATCTTAATCATCAAGCTCACGCGCCAGTTGATGAACTGTGCCATGCCTGACGTTTTTGTAGATAGACTCCTTCTATGTTGGGGAGCATGAGTGGTGCATCACTGGCTTTGACGCCTCCAGGTTAGCGAGACAGGTTGACTCGACTTTGATTTGAGACTTGATAGAGTCGGCAATTCAATCGAATCTTAACCCTGATGCATCACACTCTAGGTTGAAAACCAGGACGTCATATGAGCCAACATTACAACGTAGCTGGGTTAAATCTAACCGACGCAGACGCATCAAGTAAAATTCACCGCATTTTATGTTCCGCTATGCAAAAGCAATTGGAGCGATCGCCCCTTGCCCCCCACTGTCCGCTCAGTCATTGTGCCCCTACCCCTGCTTCGGTTTCAGCCACAGCGTTAGATTTTCCCAAGGAGGGCGTTGGCTTGCCTGGGCGTAGCCCGTATCGCCTGTCCTTCGAGACGCCATACGCTACTGATGTTTCATCCAACTTGGCGATCCCCAGTGAACCTTATTGGGATGCTGCTCATTTTGGACTCCATCAGGTCGCGCTATTCCGCACCTCGACACCAGAAGAACAGCACGCCATTCTGTCCCGAGCCAATCTTGCGCTGCTGCAAGAAGCCTACACCATCGAAAAAGCAGGAATGGGCTACATGTCGCACATGGCGCTGCTGGCCGAAACGACCCAAGAGCGAATGATCTACACGCTATTTGCCGCCGATGAAACGAGTCATTTTGTACAGCTTTCACCTTTCGTTTACGAAAAGCCAACCCTAGCAGACAACCCGTTTTTGCAGCTCTTGTCTGAGGTCGTCGAGGGAGACAATAAAACGGTTCTGCTGTTTGTGATTCAAGTCGTGCTCGAAGGCTGGGGACTGACCCACTATCGCGCCCTAGAGAAAGACTGTCGCTGCGCCCCCCTAAAGCAGACTCTTCATAGCTTTTTACAAGATGAATCTCGACACCATGGCACAGGCATCACTCTGTTTAACCAGGCTCAGATGTCTCCTGCCAGTCACTCTGCCATCGTTGAGATTCTCGTACAGTTTTTGCGGATGGTGCAAATGGGGCCGCAGTCTGTTGTAGAGGCGATCGCCCAAGTCAAAGGACATCTGTCTCGCAACCAGAAACTGCAAATCTTCGCTGAACTAGATACAGAAAACCACAGTGGCACTCGACTACAGCTATTGCGATCGCTCATGCGCGGCGACGGAGCTGGGGCGATCGTGCAAGATTTAGAAGACCGGGGAGCATTTTCTCCCTTCGCTGCCTCTCAATGTGTTTAGAGAGGCTATGCCCGCCGTAGTGGCGCGACACGGCTAATTTGGTCGGTTGGGTTAAGCGATAGCGAACCCCACGAAAAGGTCAGATTCCTGGAATTGATTGCTAAATGATCGTGACGCAGATGAGCTGATTTTCTCATGAGCCCCCCATTTTCAGAGTCTAAGGGAAACACCTTGTTGGAGCACGCAGCCCTGTGTCGCAAGCTCCAGATCAATGTGCAGCGCAATCGAAAGCAAGATCACACCCAGCTTTTGGACGAAGCCGCAGCGGCCTTTCGCTATGAAGACTGCCGAGACGAGTATTGGAATCCAGAAGAATTTTCGCTGCTCTATGGCACAGCGCTGTGGGATGAAGCGAGTCTGTCTCAGCGGGTGGCGCTCAATCATCTCTATTGGGTGGCCTACTATTCCCAAATCATTTCAGCGGAGATCGCCACCATCTATTTCAACCAGACCAGTGCGGCTGGACTCTATGCCCAAGAAGACTTTCGCACGGTCTGCGACATGCTCGATCTGGAATCAGCTCAAGAGCGAGCCCACATCAGCGCCTTCAAAACCATCGCCGATCAGGTCGAGGCCGAGCTATTTGGCGAACGGCTGTTTAGCTATCCCATGCGATCGCCCTTCACCGAGACAATGATCTTCGCCGATACAAACGCTCTGAAACGGCGCTGGAAACAGCTCCAGCTTCAAGCCTTTGGTTTACTGTCAGCAGGCAATACCTTTCTGGCCTGTCAATATTTCACCGTGCGCGGCCTCCGCACTCTCAACGGCAAGCTGGTGCAGCACAAGCTCAGCCGCTATTATCAGACCCACGCTGACCCTGACCACGCTCCGATCCCCGCCAAAATTTCTTATTATCACTTCATGGATGAGAGCTTCCATTTCAACAGCTCGACGCTGCTCTCTCACGAAGTGGTGAACTGCCTCAAGCCGCCGACTCAGTTTGAATCCACGGTGGCGAACCTGGGGATCTGGGGCTGTCAGAAAGATCATTACCATTTCTCTGCTGCCATAAACGGCATTTTTTGGTACGACCCGGCGATTTATTCGACGATTTATCGGCTGCTGCGATCGCCCCTCTTCGGCCTAGAGATCGAGGAAGCAAAAGCGATGCTGCACCGCTGTTTTGCGCAAGAATCGGATGGGCTGCACCGCAGCTACCAGACCCATCAGGAGGCGATGGAATCTTATAAGGCTTACCTGACGCCGATTTCCTATGCCGGGACGCGCAATCGAGACATGGCGCTGATGGCGAAAAATTCCATCGCAACGTATCTCAACATTCAGAGGCGATCGCTCCGTCGCGTCTTACCCTCATTAGAAGAAGACCTCATAAACCAGAGAACGGTGGGAAAAAATCCCGTTCTGCAATCAGGGACAGCACTATGAAAAACCGCCTGAAGCTTGCCGTTGGCTGTTATCTCTCAGGCATTCTCATCATTGCCACAACGGCGCTGATCTATCTGTTCACGCCCGAAATTTTGCCCTATCAAGCCACGGCGCTAGGAGTCAGTTGGGACGACCTGAATCCGGGGGTTCAAACCCAGATTATGTCGCTCGTGCGAATCAGCGGTGGGGGATATCTGGCAACGGCGATCGCCCTCGCCACGATGCTATTTATTCCCTTTCGAAAAGGGGAACGATGGGCGCGTCTCGCGATTCCGGCCATCGGCATTCCGGCGGCGCTGGTCGTCACCTACGCAGGATTAACGATTGTGCACAATACATCTGGACGACCTCCCGTGCTCGCGGCTCCGGTCACGGTGATTTTGTTTTTCATGGGGTTTATGCTGTCGTCCAATAAGATGCAGCGGCTGCGGCATATCTGGTCGCGCGATCGCAGTTCGTCCTCCTAGTTTTTTCTGATCAGGCTATGACGCTTTCCTCCTCCCGCCCGTCTCCAATTTCTGCTGATGACCCCCCGATTCCTGTGTTCAACAACTGGAACGTGGTGGCGGCGGGGTGGTATATCGCCTGCGCCAGTCACGAGGTGAAGCTAAGACAGGCGATATCGGTTCAGCTTTGTGGGCAGCAACTGGTGGTTTTTCGCGGAGAAGATGGCCAGGTGCGATCGCTCCATGCCTACTGTCCCCACATGGGCACAGACTTGTCGATTGGGCGGGTCGATGGCAACCAGCTTCGATGCTTTTTTCACCACTGGGCCTTCGATGGTACGGGCACCTGTCGCTACATCCCCTGCCAAGACACCATTCCCACCCGCGCCCACACTCAAAGCTATGCCACTGAAGAAAAATATGGCTTTGTTTGGATTTATCCAGCGGCGATACGGGCTACGCCCAGGCAAGCCAACGCCCCAGAACCCGTGGCAGAGTTTGACGAACTGCGGGGACATGACCTTGTGACTCTGGCCGATCGCCCCCTCGAACGAGCCTGTCACCACCACATCTGCATGATGAACGGCATCGATGCCCAGCATTTGCAGACGGTTCACAAGCTCAACATCAAAATGCAGCTTGAGACGCAAGAGCATTCCTCAGGCACGGTGATGGACTTTACCCTGCGGGGCGAATTTCCTCAGACGAATCGGAGAGAACGGCTGCTGCAAAGGCTGTTGGGCGATCGCTACGCCTACACCATGCGCTATGCCCACGGGTGTTTAGGATTACTCACCCTCATGAAAGACGTAAAACGGATTCCGCGTTTGCACATGGTCTATGCCTATACGCCACTAGATAATCAGCGAACCCGGATTCAGCCGATTTATATCGCCCGGAAACGGTCGGGCTGGCTCGGTCGCCTCATCACCTATGGGCTCCTCTACCTGACTCGCGCCTGCTACTATTTTCTGCGGGATGAGGACGGCCTGATCTACGACCACATTCAGTTCGATCCCCAGGCGCTTTTGCCGATCGATGCTCCCATCGTTCACTATATGAACTACGTCAATCGCCTGTCGCCTTCGGGCTGGTCAAAAGGATCGGAATAAAAATCTGAGGCGATCGTTGCGCACCCGGCCTATTTTCAATCAGCTCTCAATCAGCAGAATGCAGGTGAAGCACCGGAGAGAAATCCCATGACAATCCTCGTCTTTGGCAGCATCAACATGGATTTGGTGGCGCGTACCCCTCGCCTGCCCCAAGCAGGTGAGACTCTGACTGGGCATAACTTTTCCACCGTTCCAGGAGGCAAAGGAGCTAATCAGGCCGTCGCGGCAGCTCGACTAGGAGCAGCAGTAACCATGATCGGACGGGTCGGGGGCGATCGCTTTGGAGAGACTCTAATCGAGAGTTTGCAGAAAGCAGGAGTTGGGTGCGATCGCATCATTGCTGATTCCGCATGTTCTTCCGGCGTAGCCCTCATCGAAGTAGAAGATGGGGGCAACAACCACATCATCATTATTCCAGGGGCAAACGGTCGGGTCAATGCAGAAGATGTGTCGAGGCTTCAGCCTTGCTTGCCTGAGGCAAAGCTCTTGCTGTTGCAGCTAGAAGTGCCGATAGCGGCAGTAGTTGCAGCAGCCCAAGCCGCTCGGCAGGCCGGGGTCACCGTCGTGCTTGATCCAGCTCCAGCTCCAACGACCTTGCCTGACGAACTCTTCACCGCAGTCGATATCATCACCCCCAACCAAGTAGAAGCCTCGCAACTCGTTGGATTTGCAGTGGAGACCCTAGCAGATGCCGAAAAAGCGGCGATCGCACTGAGGCAAAAGGGGGTGAGAGCCGTGATCATCAAACTAGGGAATCAGGGAACTCTCACGGTGACCGAAGAGACGACCATTCATACGCCTGTGTTCCCTGTGAAGGCGGTAGATACCGTCGCTGCGGGTGATGCCTTCAACGGAGGTCTGGCAACAGCTTTAGCTGAAGGGCGATCGCTCCAGGATGCATTAATCTGGGGAACTGGAACCGCAGCTCTTGCCGTGACTAGACAAGGAGCACAGACTTCGATGCCGACCCATGCGGAACTTTACCAATTCTTCAATACTTATGAATTAACTCTTCACCGAGAAAAGTCTAAATGAGTTACGTTCTCAGCGGTTGCCCAGCTATCCTAGAGGATATTCAATGATCGTCTTTGCGTCACTGAACTTGGGAACATTACAATAAGAGTCAACTGCTATGGAAACCTGCTTACCTATGCTGAAAGTCTTTCAACCTTCCAAACACATTACGGAAGTCAATGCTCAAGAGATTCGTGAATGGGTGCAAGAGAGCTTATCGTTGGGTGCAAAGCATTTACTTCTTGATTTTAGCGATGTGCAGTTTATCAACAGTAGCGGCCTTGGGACACTGGCAATTTCTCTCAAAGTTGCCCGTGAAGCTCAGTGCGATCTGGCTTTGTGTCAATTGAGTCCGCAAGCCCGCATGACGCTGGAAATCTCTGGCATGGATCAAGCGTTTGACATCTACTCCAGTCAAGATGACTTCGTCAAGACGATGCCGTCTGCTGCTCAAACCAAAACCGCCTAGGCATCGACGTTAACCCTTAAGGCGTTAACCCTTAAAAAGAGTCTCAATAACAGATTCTTCAACTATCCTCACTTCGACTGAGATGAATCTTGATTAGGAAAACCTTATGCTCTTATCTTATAAAGCGCTCTAGTTCGAGCGTTAAAAATTCTGATATCACATAGCTAGAATAGGTTCTCGCACTAATGAGGTCATCCCAGGCATACCAAACGATGAAGGAACTCTAAATATTGCCGAGACTTCAGTCTGTTGTTTTTCTTCTTTTCTCTGAGACACTACTTGCAATGACATTGAGCATTCATTGAGCATTCATTGATATGTTCAATGTCATTGCACTTTAAGCTTGTTTTACTTTTCATTCCATCAGATCAGGGAGCTTCCAACTTAAACGTAAGACCCTTAACTGAAGAAAAAAGCAATGCTGTAGGGGCGATCAAATCAGCCTCTCGCCAAGCAGAGACACCCAGGGTTTTGAAGCACGCATCACTCAAAAAGAACCTAAGGAATCAAAGCAGGGGTTGTTCATCAGAAATGCAGGAGATTTGAACCTTTAGACTAGCTTGAACCTCAAGAATGGGGTTAAGATCGGCTTCATGATGAGAAAATTGCTTTCCCTTAGCCTCCTGACCCTAGCTGTTGTTGGTTCACTGGTCATCAGCTTCGCTCAACCAGCTCACGCGTTTTCTGAGGAACATCGGTTCCTCAGCGAAGTCTGGCGCATTGTTGACCGGTCTTATGTCGATGACACGTTTAACGATCAAAACTGGTGGTTTGTGCGGCAAACTGCACTCAAAAAGCCCTTAGACACTCGGGATCAAACCTATGATGCCATTCAAGACATGTTGGCAACGTTGGACGACCCCTTCACGCGATTTTTGAGACCGACCCAGTATCGCAGTCTTCAGATGAGTACGTCTGGAGAGTTGACAGGGGTAGGGCTGCAAATTGCTCAAGACGAAACTACAGGGGTTCTACAGGTGATTGCCCCAGTCGTCGGCTCGCCCGCAGATGAGGCGGGCATCCAGTCGCGCGATCGCATCCTCAAAATTGACGGTATACCCACAACAGAACTAAGTCTAGACGAATCGGCTGAACGCATGAGAGGCGTCGTAGGGAGCCATGTATTTCTGACGGTGCAGCATGGAGAAGCGTCGCCAACAGATATTGATATCGTGCGCGATCGGATTAGTCTCAATCCGGTCTATACCGATGTGCGATCGCACAATGAGACAAACATTGGCTACATTCGCTTGAGTCAATTTAATGCGAATGCGACTGAGGAAGTGTCAAAAGCGATCGATCAGCTGGGGCAAGATGGGGCAGAAGCCTATGTCTTAGATTTGCGGAATAATCCTGGAGGGTTGCTGCAAGCAGGAATCGATATTGCACGACTCTGGCTTGATAGCGGCACAATCGTCTACACGGTCAATCGCTATGGTATTCAAGATCAGATAGAAGCATTGGGCGATGCGATGACCGATGCGCCTCTGGCCATATTGGTCAATAGTGGCACCGCAAGCGCCAGTGAAATTCTCTCTGGCGCCTTGCAAGACAACCAGCGAGCGGTGCTGATTGGAGAGAAAACCTTCGGCAAAGGCTTAATTCAGTCGTTATTTAACTTATCTGATGGGTCAGGGTTAGCGGTGACGGTTGCCAAATACGAAACACCTGATCATCATGATATCCATCGTTTGGGCATTGCTCCAGATATCGAAGTTGCTTCTGAACCGCTGAGGCGGAGCCAGGTGGCAACTGATTTAGATCAGCAATACGAGGCCGCTGTTGAGGCGTTGACTCACTCTGAAGTGTTAGCCTCAGCTTTGGAGTGAGCTAAGTCAGGGCAAGGGCAGTTTTATCATCAAAATCAAAAAAGGAGGTGCGATCGCACCTCCTTTTCATTTAGAGCTATCTCTGAAACAGACTTAGAGTTTTTCTTTTTGTATTAGCCGAACTCTGAAAAGAGGTCGAACTCTAAAAAGAGACTAAGTATAGCTAGAGAATCACTGTATTCACGAGCATCAAGATTCGTGAACACCAAGCGCTTTTAGACTCGACTATTGATTCGCTAATCAACTTCTACTTGCAAAGGCTGAAGCCATGTTTGGAAAAAAGCTAAGCGGAGCACTCTTGAGGGCTCAGCAGCAAGAGTCAAGATAGACCCATCACCACAACATAAAACATCAGATTAAGACATCGTTGAGAGCGTTATGCTTAGCACAAACACGTATGACGCACTAGGAAACCGTGACAGCGATCGCCATCAAACCGCCGATCAGAACGACAGCAGCAACGCCCAAAATGAGATAGTTGCGCTTCTCGGTTCCCGAGGGAGGCTCAGCCTGATACATCTTAGGCTCAGTAGCAAAATTATTTAGGCGACCGCCCTCTTCAGTGGTGTAAGGCATAGACATATCCTCAACGTTTCTTTTATTCTCATGATTGTAACTTTTTTGTTACATCATGTCTCAATTTTTGTCGGGATCTAAGATTTTCATATCTTTCTGTGGAGCAATGATAACTTTTCTCAAAGTCATCGCTGCCTCAGTCAAGCTTAACTAGAAATCGTGCCCGTCAGTGGGGAGCTAGCACTAGCCTTCGTTTTGACGGGAATGCGTCCGGCAAAGTGGGCGATGCGCCCAGCTTCGGTGGCAAGTTTCATTGCAAGAGCCATAGAAGCAGGGTCGCTAGCTTGGGCGATCGCCGTATTAATCAGTAAGGCATCTGCACCCATTTCCATCGCTTGGGCCGCCTCGCTCGGAGTGCCAATTCCAGCATCTACCACCACAGGAATCTGGCTGTTCTCAATAATGATTTCAATATTAGCTGTGTTGCGAATGCCCTGACCCGAGCCAATCGGAGATCCTAAAGGCATCACCGTCGCACAACCCGCCTCTTCTAATCGCTTTGCCAGCATCGGATCAGCATTGATGTAGGGCAAAACGGCAAACCCCTCTTTCACCAATTGTTCAGCCGCTTCGAGAGTCCCGATAGGGTCGGGCAGCAGATGGGTCGCATCTGGAATCACCTCAAGCTTGACGAAGTTGTTGTCTTCTTGTCCCAAAAGCTTTGCCATTTCACGCCCCAGCCGCGCCACCCGAATGGCTTCTTCGGCAGTTTTGCAGCCTGCGGTGTTGGGCAGCATCCACACCTTGCTCCAGTCGAGAGCTTCGGCCAATCCTTCATGGCCCGGAGCTTGGGTCTGAACTCGCCGCACCGCGACGGTGACAATCTCACAGCCACTGGCAGCAACGCTTTGTCTCATCTGATCAAAGGTGCGATATTTGCCTGTGCCCGTCATCAGCCGTGACTGAAAGCTGCGGCCTGCAATCACGAGAGGCTTGGCGATCGCTCCTTCTGTCGTCTGGCTTAGAGTCGGGTCTAACGTTTTGGCATCAGGAGTGCCTGAGTTAGATGTGTCGGAAGCTGAGGAATAAAGGGTAGGCATAGTTACGGGTAGAGATATAGATGGAGAAGAATCGGCGGCTGAGGCATCTGTCGTTGAAGACGATCGAAACCGACTCCAGCTAAAGGCAGAAAGTAAATCGCTCGACGCCTGACTACAAACCCAGTCTGCGATTAACAGAGCCGTTACTGGAGCTAGCAAAATGCCATTGCGGTGATGCCCTGTGGCCAAGGTGAGATTATTGCAGTGGCTGGCTCCCAAAATTGGACTGTGATCGGGAGTCGCCGGACGAAACCCCCACCAGTGCTCCTCAATGGAATAGTGGCTCAATGCAGGATACAGGCGCAAGGCATGGTCTAGGAGCTGGCGTAGACCCGCTGGAGTTGTCCCAGGAGTAAAGCCGACCGATTCGACCGTCGCTCCAATCAGCACTCGCCCATCTTGACGAGGCACGATGTAAATATCTTCACCAAACAGCACCCGTCGCAACCGCTGACTATCGATAGAAGAGTCAGGCTTGCGGACTGACAACATCTGGCCTTTGAGCGGCTGGATGGGAATAGGTAGCAAGTCCAGGCTCCAGGCTCCTGTCGCCAATATATAGTGATCGGCAACCCAGGTTTCGCTTGGGCGAGACGCTGTGCTAGACTCCGTCCAAACTTCACGGACAAATCCGTGAGCCTGATGTAGCGCCGTGACGGTCACACCATTCTGAATGACAACCCCTGCTTTCTCTGCCGCTGCCCACAACGCCAAAAAGAGTGCCCGATTATCAACCTGTCCATCGTCTGGATACCACCATCCTCCAACGACCTCATTTCCAAGCCCAGGTTGACACTGGTGCAACGTCGAGGCATCTAACCACTCAGCCGTCAGAGTTTTGTGAGTGGAGTCGGACGAGAGTGAGGTAGCAGCAATTTCTCCGTCAGCAAGTCTGGCATCAGGACGAGCATACTGAGGCGCAAGAATACCGCACGGCCAATAGCCTGTGGAGAGTTGACTCAGATTCTCAATTGTGCGAATCCAGTCTGGGTAAAGACTCAGGCTCTTTTGACCCAGATCTAATAATGCCGCAGATTCGATGCCTTCAGCGTGGGGCGCTAACATTCCGGCAGCAGCCTGAGCCGCCGCCTCTTGGCGATCGCGCGTCAACACCGTGACGGCTGCACCGCGCGATCGCAACTCTAGGGCGATCGCCAGCCCGATAATGCCGCCACCCATCACGAGAATATCTGTTGTGTGTGTTGCCTGTGTCATGGCACCCGATTACGTGATCCCTTTTATCTCCCTTTCATTTGCTTGCAGCCCTTACCACCATGCCCTAACAGAACCACTAGACTCTGAATCGCCGCTACTTGCTGCGCCGCTATTTCCAGATCCCGTGCCCGTGTTGTTCGACCCTGTCCCGCTAGTGCTGCTGCCCGTATTGGTATTGCCCATATTGGTATTACCTGGACTGGTATTACCTGGACTGGTATTGCCTGAACTATTAGAGTTTCCGGTGCTAGGGCTAGTCGGTGTTACGTCTGTTGTCTCACTGGGGAAACTGCCGCTATTGGTTCCTAGTCCTGAGCTGATCAAGTCGGGCACAAAAGAACTTGTGGCTTGGCTAAACTGATCGAAGGCTTTGATGGCGGCTACGGATGTTTCGCTAGCACTGTCATTGCCACCAAAGATTCCGAATGCAAACGACATGCCTCTGCCAGGAAGTCGAGCAATGAGCAACGTCACCAGCAGCCCTAATAAAGCAAAGCTAATTAGACTTTGGAGTCCCCTGCGGAGAGAACCAATGATGATGGCGAGCAGCAACAGAATGATGGCTATTGTAATAATTTGATCCACAGTTGACCCCTTTTTTCCTATCTATTGCTTGAGCATTGACTGTAGCGATGTGGAAATGAGTGAGATGGAGATGCTAATTCGTCAGCGGCGCTCTATCATTGCTGATGCGCAAGCCGTTGCCGATGGTATCCAGCCTAAAAATTGGCTCTCAGCGCCCAGTATTTAGACAGCGCTACCCTGACGAAAAATGTAAGCAGACCCATTCCGTGACGATGACTCATATTAAAGCAACGAATTCCTCTAGGTGAGAAAATTCATTTATGGAACTCTTGAATAGAAATTTGTTACTCAAGCTTGAGTGACTACAATCTTGATTCCGCCTTCTTCTTTTGATTCTATTCTCGATATGCTGATTTATATCTCCAATAGACATCAGATTTTAAGGCTTCAAGAATCAGTCCAGAACAATAGGAGAATTTAGTTCAACGCCTTAGCCTTTTGCCTTAGCCTTTTACAGTAGACTCATCTGAATAGTCGTCGGCGGATGTCCAGATGGGAGTCTCTCCCTGCCCCCAAAAGCCATCAAACTTTGTGACATGGATATCGCCTAACACTTTAGTTTGGCAGGCAAGACGCAAATTGCGGCTGGAATTGTGGGGCGGTAGCGATCGCCTGGTGCGATCGCGCCAGTTTGCCTCTGAAACTTCGCCTTCGATCAGCACAGCACAGGTGCCGCAGGAGCCAATGCCTCGACAGTTGATCAGCGCCGCTTTGCCGTTGTATAACTCAACGCCATGCTTCAGCAAAACCTGACGTAGATTTTGTCCCGTTTCACATTGAATGGTTTTTCCTTGGGCAGTTACAGTCGGCATCTCTGAATCGATCGGTGTGATGAGTATGACTAAATGGAAGCGCTTTTCTGTGCTTTTCTATAGTTCTTGTTAAATATCAGCATTCCAAAACGTCTTTTTCCCATGATGTTAGGGTTAGGACTCTATGATCTAGTGTAGTACGCTGTTACGCCTCGTGGGGTTTGGTTCTCGTGGCAGCAGCAATTCTCGTTATGGTTATGCCCCAACACCCGCAAATAAATTGCGGGCTACAAATGATCAAGTCCCTTCGGGACTGATAGCCGACGGATCTCAGCCCCAACGGGGCTTTCACTGATTAGCCCGCAATTTATTCGCGGGCGAGTCGGAAGCGTAGTCAGATAGCCAATTTGCCAAACTGAGAATTGCTGTCGCGGCAGTCGGCAATTGGTGGCGATCGCGCTAGATGGCGATCGCGCCCTTTCGAGCCAGACTCTGTAATTCGATTCGATTTTGATATAGACGTAGTTTTGAGGGGGGCAGTCTTCGCGTTATACCATGACTTCAGATTCTCAATCTTCAGATTTCCAGCCTCTGGATTCTCAGCCTTTATGGATTTACGACACGACCCTACGCGATGGAGCCCAGCGAGAGGGGATATCGCTTTCATTGGACGATAAGATTCTCATTGCTCGCGAACTCGATCGGCTAGGAGTGCCTTTCATTGAAGGGGGATGGCCGGGAGCCAATCCCAAAGATGTGCAGTTTTTCTGGGAGCTTCAGGAGCGACCCCTACAGCAGGCTGAAATTGTCGCGTTTTGCTCGACTCGAAGGCCGGGGCGATCGGCAGCCGATGATCCCATGTTGCAGCCGATTTTGGCGGCGGGCACTCGCTGGGTGACTCTGTTTGGAAAGTCTTGGGATTTGCACGTCACGGAAGGTCTGAAAACAACTCTGGATGAAAACCTGGCGATGATTCAGGACACGATTCAGTTTTTTCGCAGCCAAAATCGTCGTGTTATTTACGACGCCGAGCACTGGTTTGACGGGTACAAGCATAATCCCGACTATGCCCTGGAAACTTTGCGGGTGGCGATCGCCGCTGGGGCTGAATGGCTGGTCTTCTGCGACACCAATGGCGGCACGCTGCCTCATGATGTTGCTGCCACTACAAAAACAGTGGTTGAGACGCTGAACCTCAATCCTTCTAAAGCGCAAGCAGAACCGGGGACACCCCAACTCGGTATCCACACCCACAACGACTCCGGCACGGCGGTTGCCAATGCCCTGTCTGCGGTCATGGAAGGGGCTCGCATGGTGCAGGGCACGATCAACGGCTATGGTGAACGCTGCGGCAATGCCAACCTCTGCACCCTGATCCCCAATTTGCAGCTCAAACTGGGCTATCAGTGCGTGCCTGACGAAGCGCTGACTCGCCTCAGTGAGTGCAGTCGCCGCATTAGCGAAATGGTGAATCTTGCCCCCGACGACCACGCGCCCTTTGTGGGACTGTCGGCTTTTGCCCACAAAGGCGGAATTCATGTCAGCGCCGTGCAGCGCAACCCCATGACCTACGAACACATCCGCCCTGAACAGGTCGGCAACCATCGTCGCATCGTCATTTCTGACCAGGCGGGGCTGAGCAATGTCATTTCCAAAGCCCAAAGTTTTGGGATTGAGCTGACGCGAGACGACCCGGCCTGTCGGCAGATTCTGCAACGGCTCAAGACGTTAGAGAGCAAAGGCTATCAGTTTGAAGCCGCAGAAGCCAGTTTTGAATTGCTGATGCGAGAAGCGTTGCAGCAGCGACCGACCTGGTTTTGGCTAAAAGGATTTCAGGTTCACTGCGAAGTCGCCCAAAAGCGGCAGGATCTGTGGCACTCTGATTCTCTCGCCACCATCAAGGTTGATGTCAACGGCACCCAACTGCTGGAAGTGGCAGAAGGCAATGGCCCCGTCTCAGCTCTGGATGCCGCTCTGAGAAAAGCCCTGATGAATTTCTATCCTGAAATTGCTGAATTTCAACTGGCAGATTACAAGGTGCGGATTTTGGACGGTACTGCTGGAACTTCAGCCAAGACGCGAGTTTTGGTAGAGTCGAGCGATGGCTACACCCGCTGGACGACGGTGGGGGTGTCTACCAATATCCTCGATGCGTCGTATCAAGCGGTGCAAGAGGGCATCGAATACGGTCTGATGCTGCATCACATGCATCACAGTTGTTCTGTGAAACCTTCGTCTGACACCATTAGCCCTGCAACCAGCACACCAAGCTCTGTGACTCCGTTCCCTTCCCCCTCAAATCCATGACTCAAACTCTGATCAAAAACGGGCGCATTATCACCGCCGTAGACGACTACACCGCCGATATCTTGGTGCGCGACGGGCGCATTCACACGATCGGGAGGGATCTTGATGTTCCTTCTGTGCCGCAACATGACGCATCGGGCAAGCTGATTTTTCCCGGCGGCGTCGATGTCCATGTCCATATGGAAACTCCCATGGGGGGCGATGTTTACACCTGTGACACCTTCGAGTCGGGGACTCGCTCTGCCGCATTTGGGGGCACTACGACCATCATCGACTTTGCCCAGCAAAACTATGGCGAAACCCCGAAAAAAGCCCTCGATCGCCGCCTTGCCGCTGCGGAACCCCAGTGCTCTATTGACTACGGCTTTCACTCGATCTTGGTTGAGGTGACGCCCGAAGCGCTAGCCGAAATTCCTGACCTGATCAACCACGATGGCGTCAGCAGCTTCAAGATGTATATGGCCTACCCCGGCGTTTTGATGGTGGATGATGCCGCTATTTTCAAAACCATGCGCAAGGCCGGAGTTCACGGCGGCATGGTTAATTTACATGCTGAAAATGGCAACGTGATTCAGGTGCTGATTGACGAAGCGCTGGAGCAGGGCAACACCTCGCCCAAGCACCATGCCCTCACCCGTCCCAGCATTTTGGAAGGGGAAGCGACTCACCGGGTGATTCGGCTGGCCGAACTGGCGGAAGTTCCGGTTTACATGGTTCACCTGTCAGCAAAAGAGGCGCTGGACGCAGTGGTCGAGGCGCGCGATCGCGGCATTCCGGCATTTGCCGAAACCTGCCCCCATTACCTATTCCTTA
Organism: Elainellaceae cyanobacterium; assembly: GCA_049647405.1. Classification (GTDB taxonomy): domain Bacteria; phylum Cyanobacteriota; class Cyanobacteriia; order CAKZMO01; family CAKZMO01; genus CAKZMO01. The sequence continues at coordinate 21,857 of JBARXP010000435.1, forward strand.
CCGAAGAGGAATACGATCGCCCCGACTTTGACCCGGCCAAGTTTGTCATGACGCCGCCCCTCCGCAACCACGAGTGCCAACACGCCCTCTGGCGCGGCCTTCGGTTTGACGACCTGCAAATTGTCGCCACCGATCACTGCCCCTTCTGCTTCAACGAAAATCTCTACGGCATCAACAAGTCAAAGCAGCTCGGCAAAGATGACTTTTCTAAAATTCCCAATGGAGCGCCAGGGGTCGAGTTGCGATTGACGCTTCTCTACGACGGTGGCGTCAAAGCTGGAAAAATCAACCTCAATCGCTTTGTCCAGGTAGTCTCCACCGCTCCCGCCAAAATGTTTGGCCTATTTCCGCGCAAGGGCACGATCGCCGTCGGTAGCGATGCCGACCTGGTGATTTTTGCCCCCGACACTCGCCACACCATCAGCGCCGAAACCCACCATTCCAACGTGGACTACTCCCTGTTTGAAGGGCGCGAAGTCACGGGCAAGGTCGAGAAGGTCTTTCTGCGCGGCCAGCTAATTGTCGATGGCGATCGCTGGCTCGGCTCCGCAGGCATGGGGCAATATCAGAAGCGTTCAGCCTCAGGCCGGATTATGTCATAGTCATCGAGGGTCAATGCTCTCCACATTGATCTAAACTATCGAGTCGAAATCAACGATTTAGTCATTCCCATCTACATTCTGACTCTTGGGTTTTTATCTTTCCTTAATATATCGGTGAGATGGCGATCGCCATCTCCTCATGCTGAACCCCTTGCATAACAAGAATCTTGGTAAAACCGGAAAAAAGAAATCTTTTTTTGGTGAAGATGATCGCAAAAAGAAATCAAGTGGGCAAGTTATATCCAGGAATTCGAAATCCAGTACCCCGCAACTACCAGGAGAACTAATCCATGAAGACTGAACTGCAAGCAAAAATGATTCAGTATGCTCTCAAGCTTCGCAAGGGTGACAACAAAGGTTTTACCTTGATCGAGCTGCTGGTTGTCATCATCATCATCGGCATCTTGTCTGCGATCGCTCTACCTTCTTTCTTGAACCAAGCCAACAAAGCACGCCAGTCTGAAGCTCAGACCTACGTTGGCACCCTCAATCGCGGTCAGCAAGCCTACTATCTTGAAGAGAATAAGTTCGCTGCAGAGTTAATCAACCTTGAACTCGGCATCGTTGAGGAAAGCGAAACCTATGCTTATGCAACTGGGGACGCTGCTGGTGAACTGACCAACGCGGGTGTTAATTCAACAGTGACCAACACAGCAACACCCGTTGAAGATGGTGCAACGGTTAAGGGCTTTGCTGGTCGCGTCTGGGTTTCTCAGTTAGCCGATGATACCGCAACAACACTCGCTGTTCTCTGCGAAGGCACCCCCAACGAAGTCCCTGTTGTTACTGCTGTTGAGCTTCAATCAGAGTGTCCTAACGCAGATAATTAATTACGATCGAGACCCTTCGAGTTTTACAAGAAAACCACGAAGACCTCTGGCTTCAGGCTTTTATAACCAAGTATTCTGGGGACGTGCTGACAAAGCACGTCCCTAGTTTTTATGGTTGCTGTTTCGATCTAGATTTTCCAAAAACGTCTTTGAACTTGGTAGCATCTCAGGGCACTCTTCACCGCCTGTGAGAACTTTGATATGGATCTGTGGCATATTTCGGCAATCGATGCTCACGCCTACGTGCTGCCCACGATTGATTCGACATTAAACGTGCTGGACACCAGGACAGCTACCAAGGCACTGGCTTTTGATCAAACCCTGAGTCATTCTCTTCAGAGTCTTGCCTATCAACGTAGTCTGCGAGACATTGGGGAATTGCTAGAGTGTGAACCGACGACCGAGGCGATCGCCATCCAGCGCGATCGCCTCGGTTTTGAGCAGACTGCGCAGCGTTGCTTTGAAGCCGCGAATCTCGAAGGAGTGATTTTAGAACAGGCTCCAAATTTTTTAATAGATCAGCTCCTCCCGATGGACTGGTATCGGCAGTGGTTAAAGCCCTATCGGCTGATTTGCCTCGAAAGTCTTGCAGAGCAAATGATCCCGAAAGTCGATCGGTTCGATGTATTTCTAGAATGGTTTCGCAGCGAACTTGACCCGCTGCCGCCAAATGTCGTTGGCTTTAAGACTATCGCCGCTAGCCGTTCTGGATTAGATATCCACCTGGTTTACCCAGAAACGGCTGAAGACTGTTTCTACAATCTCAAGCGTCAACAAATTGATAAAGACGCACCCGTCAGATTACAGAAAGATCTGGTAGATTTTCTCCTGCTGATCGCTCTAGACGTTGCGACTCAACATCAAATCCCCCTTCTCGTTCAAACCGGGATGGGGGATTCTGGTATGGACTTACGCCTCGCCAACCCTCTCCACCTCCGCCCCATATTGGAAGAACCTCGATACCAGTCAGCCCCTATCGTCTTGCAGCACGGAGCTTACCCGTTTTCTCAAGAGGCCGGGTTTCTCGCATCTCAATATTCACAGGTTTACGTTGATATCGGACTGGCGATTCCATGTCTCAGCGTTCGAGGCATGAAGCATCTGGTTCATCAGCTTCTAGAATCAGCTCCTATCGGAAAAATTCTATATTCTTCTTCTGGGCGCACGTCGCCAGAAACGTTTTATCTCGCGGCAAAATGGGGCAGAACCGTTCTAGGACAGGTCTTGGATGAAGTTGTTCGCGATGGAGATTTGACAGCCCAGGAAGCCGAGCTAGGGGCGATCGCCATTCTTAGGGGCAATGCTATCAGGCTATATGCCTTGCCAGCAGAGTAAATGCTCTAGCGATCGCAACTCCTGACCATGAGATTCCTGAATTCGTCCGAAAGTTGAGAAGAAGGAGATGCAGCTCAGGTGGCGATCAGCGCCTGTGCGATCGCCATCAGATCTGACTCAGAACAACAGTTTTCCCGTCATGGTGTTCACATTGGGGAGTGATGACCTATCGTAAATCGACTCTGGACAGGCTAGAGTCTCCCTGAGCCGCATTTAATCTAACGTCACGGCGGAGCCTCGCTTTAACTAAACGGCCTGCTTAAACAGGGCATCTAGATAGACACGAGCTGTGCGTCGGTAGCTGCGCGATGACTCCAGGCCAGTGCTGCTGCCATTTTGTAGGAGAAACAGCGATAGTGCAGCAGAAAATACCCGATCCTGATCCCAATCAGGATGAGACTCTAAATAGCCCTTGAGAGATTCGTGCAGATCTTCAGGAATTTCAGCCAGGATGCTGACAGTGGCGTTCATAAGGAAACTCTCCTACAAAATAAACAGGTCATGCCTTCAATCGAGCAATTGAGAGGCGCGGCTTAAGGCACCAGACTTAGGATCTGCTGGGGGCTAACAATAGGCACAAGTGACTTTAGAACAAGCGAACCAAAGTCAAGCAAATTCGCTCCGGGGGGTTCTATGAGTTGCCATCGTTAATATCAGCCTGGGAGGCACACCCTAGGGCAAGTGCTACTCAATTCAGAGCGCTTTCGTTAAGGCAGGTGGACTATATCTTGCGTTATGTAGGGGTGGTCTTGTCAACGCTATTCTGTGAAGCTTTGGACTTCATGGAAAGATCCAAATTACGAAGCAATAAGGGTTTTAGCCCTATTTTTGTTGCATTACTTAACGCAAAAGCGCGATTTATCAGAAAACTACGTGACAATCTGTCTATTCCCCAAAAACAACTGCAAATGCTTACCACTCGGTATGAGGTCTGTGGAAAAGCTGTGGAAAGCTGTGGAAAAGCTGTGGAAAGCATAGGCGTTGATGTGGAAAGTGTGTGGAAACTATGGGGAAAAATCTTGTCAAAGATAAGAAATGCAAAAAAATGAGAAATGGGTCTCTGTTACGGTGCGCTGACAGATTTCGTTAGAATGACATTGCAAATCTTCTACAACTCAACCTTTGGCAAAGGCCGCTTGTTTTGGTGAAAACAGTTCAAACGCACTTTAAGTGGTTGAGCAACTAACGCCATTCTGTGGCTGAAAAATATTCTGATTTAGAATAGCAATAGCTAAAATTTAGAAGGTTTGAACTCATCGAGTAAACCATTGGAGCGCTCAAGTCATCTAGAACAGAAAGGAGAATATAACGTTGCCGACGCTTGGGGTAAATATTGACCACATTGCAACGATTCGTCAGGCTCGTCAAACTGTAGAACCTGACCCTATAGCAGCGGCTGTTTTAGCCGAACTTGCTGGTGCAGAAGGCATTACTGTGCATTTGAGGGAAGATCGACGACACATTCAAGATCGAGACGTAAGGATACTCCGTCAAACTGTGCGGACTCATTTGAACTTGGAGATGGCCGCTACTGATGAAATGGTGGCGATCGCCCTTGATGTTTGCCCAGACTATGTCACCTTAGTCCCTGAGCGACGCCAAGAAGTGACCACCGAGGGTGGATTAGATATCGCAGGTCAACTGGCTCGAATGACCGACGTTGTCGCTCGATTGCAGGCTGCTGATATTCCTGTGAGTTTGTTTATCGATGCAGACAGTCGCCAAATTGATGCGTCAGCTCAGGCAGGGGCAGCGTTTATCGAATTGCACACCGGGTCATATGCAGACGCCAAAGGAGAAATCGCCCAAGCAAAGGAGCTTGAAGTTCTGGGTCAAGGGTGCCAGCAAGCGATCGCCGCAGGGTTACGGGTCAATGCAGGTCATGGATTGACGTATTGGAACGTCTACCCGGTTGCTTGTCTAGAGGGAATGGAAGAGCTAAATATTGGCCACACTATCATTAGTCGTGCCGCTCTCGTGGGGATTGAGCGTGCAGTCCGGGAGATGAAGCAGGCAATTCTCGGGACACTTTAAAAGCGCCACTACAGAAAAACCACTACATCAACGCCACTCTTGCCGCCAGGGGGCGATCGCCATCCAAGAATAGTTAGATAAACCTCGTCTGGCTATTACAAATAAACGGCCTGAGGCTCATTCAATCTCACAGGGCTTGTCCGATCCCGACTGCGACTAGGGTGATGCTAAGCAGGTCGTTTAGAGTGCGGTTGAGGCGAGTTCGGCGGCCTGAGGGCGTCTGTAGAAGCTGAGGATTCGCGGCTTTTTCTGCTGCGTTGGCAAGGGCTATAGCGACTCGTGCCGCATGGGGACGAATAAACGACCAGATGACGGGAGATAGCCATCCCTTTAAGGTGACTGAATAAGAAACGCGAGTGCCCCAAACGGTAGACTCGACTCGATAAGTAACGCGTTCTTCGATACCGGGCAAGGCCATAATGCGGAAGCTAAGAAGCTTGCGATCGTCAACCTGCTCTACAAATATTCGAACTGGAAACGGGCTAAAGCGCATAACCGCTTTATAAATCAGACCTGGTTTTGGCAGCAGACCATTCGGAACATTGGTGCTGGAGATGAGGGGATGCCACGACACATCAGCGAGGTTAACCACCTTACGCCAAAGCTCATCAACGGAGGCTGAACTCACCGCTTGAAAGGTAGCGGCCAATGGCTTAACCCAGTCTGACCGTTCATGACTGAGTTTAGAGTTAAAGTCTGGCATCATCGTTACTCCCAGTGACTCCCATTGTGCGATCGCACCAACTCAACTTGAATAAGATGTACGTTGAGGTTCATGCCCACCTGACTCAACACTCTATCTTTAGCATTGAGTTGACGCGTTATTTATTCTAATGGGATGGCCGTCTCAGACGCTGTCTCCTGTTAAATCTTTATCTCATATCGCGATTCTAAATCGCTTGTGAATTGGGTGTGAGCAGCTAAGCGATCGCCCACAACATCGCCCACAACAATGTCTATGTCTGAACTAAGCTGACTACCGCTATATCTGTCACTTCACGGGTAAAACTGACTCCACAAATCATAAAAATAGAGGAGTGTGAATGATTCACACTCCTCTCAAGCTTTTTCAAATCGCTCACATGCTATTTCTACTTATGGGTGAAATAGGAGATCGGGAAAAAAGCGATTGAATTCAATCAATATCCCTGCCGTAAAAACCATGAGGGCAGTGGCAAGAACTGGTGCCGTTGATAAATATTTCAACAAATCATCCATCGGGTCATATCTCCCAAAATAATCAACATGAATGTCAATAAAGACAGGCAATCGACACTATTCCATAGGTTTGGTGGTTGATGTAAACCCCCTTGATATGGATAGTGTCATCACCTTAAAGAGGAGAACTATCGAGGAGAAACAGAGATGTTCGCATCATTTTCGATCAGCTCACCGCTCATGAATTCCTTGATAGCAGCTAAAGGCCAAGCAAATCCTGACAGCATCATTTTCAATGCCAAAGGCACATCAATGATAATTTCTTTTTCTTCAGGCTTTTTCTCGGCGCGCACTGCAATCAGGTAAGCCCGACCAACCCAGCCAATCCAACCTGCAATGTAAAGAAACAGAATCGATGGAATCAGAAATTCGCCTGCGTGGCTCCAGCGACCATCAACTACCAAGTGGGGTAGTCCTTCGCTGCCACAGAGAACACCTGAATTGCCATAAAACTCAAATCGTTGCTTCGCTTGCGGCGTCGATGCCGCAGCAGCACGAGCCTGGAACGCTGATGACTCGCCGCAAGGTGTCAAACCTGCTACATCCGCAGAGGCGGGTGCTGCAAACCCGAACCACAGAAAACATGCGAGAACCAGAGCAAACAATCGTTGCATAAAATTGTTTCCCTCTCTTAACAAAGAACAAATTTTTGTGCGAAACGCTAAAGGTCTTTGCAAACCCAATCACGTTACTGTGCAGAGCTAGGCCAATCGCGATAGAACGAGCTACAAGAAAAGAAGACTAGCTTCTTGGCAACCTGCCCAATCTTTGATCGATCAAAGCACACACTCATCAACAGAGTTGCTATTTTGAACTAAATAAAAGCATGACGCATTAAGCTTTAAATAACACTCTTCTGACTTCATAACGTACCTGATAGGGGTTACTTGATGGCGAAAATTTTAGCAATTGAAACAAGTTGTGACGAAACAGCCGTAGCGATTGTAGATAATCGTCAAGTATTAAGTAATGTTGTGTCTAGTCAGATTGATATTCATAAAGTCTATGGCGGCATCGTGCCAGAGGTTGCATCTCGGCAGCATGTGGAAACGGTGAATTGGGCGATCGCCCAAGCCCTTGAAGAGGCTCGTGTTGACTGGACGAGCATTGATGCGATCGCCGCAACCTGTGCTCCTGGATTGGTGGGTGCTCTTCTTGTGGGGCTAACTGCCGCCAAGACTCTGGCTATGGTGCATCGCAAACCCTTTTTAGGCGTTCACCATTTAGAAGGGCACATTTACGCGTCTTATCTGAGTCAGCCAGAGCTAAAGCCTCCATTTCTCTGCCTCCTGGTTTCGGGTGGACACACCAGCATGATTTACGTCAAAGGCTGTGGTGTTTACGAAACTCTGGGCCAAACCCGCGACGATGCCGCAGGTGAAGCCTTTGATAAGGTTGGTCGGCTGTTGGACTTGGGTTATCCAGGAGGCCCCGTGATTGATCGGCTCTCTAAATCAGGGAATGCCGCCGCCTTTCGCCTGCCTGAGGGCAATATTTCGATGCCTAATGGCAAGTTTCATCCCTACGACTCTAGCTTTAGCGGGCTGAAAACGGCGGTTTCTCGACTCGTGAAGACGCTTCAAGAATCCGCTCAGTCCGCTCAGGTGGTGCCAAAATCTGATCGTCTTGCGGCTCCGGCCCAAGTTCAGGTTAAGACTGAGACCGCTGCCAATCATGTCCAAGCAAGTGAAAGCCTCGAATTGCCTGTTGCCGATTTAGCCGCTAGTTTTCAGTACACCGTTGCGCGATCGCTCACTCGGCGGGCGATCGCCTGTGCCGTAGATCATGGTCTAACTACGATTGCAGTTGGGGGTGGGGTTGCAGCCAATAGTGGACTTCGACAACAGTTGCAAGCAGCAGGAGACGCCCACAACATTCGAGTCTTCTTTCCGCCACTGCAACTCTGCACCGATAATGCCGCCATGATCGCCTGCGCCGCCGCCGATCACTTCAATCAAGGACATCGCTCGCCCCTAACCCTAGGCGCACAATCGCGAATGGCGATCGCCGATACCATGCAGCTCTATGATCACGGAGCTTGAACCCGTAACGGGTTAACGATTCTGGAGCATTGTTCTGGAGCACTGTTCTGGAGCATTGATAAAATACTCCGAATGTCAGACTGATTGACGATAGGCAAGCTACATCAATCTGGGATCAAAGCGCTGATTGATGCCAACGTAAACCAGTGATGCGGCCCCTTGAGTAGGCAGTTCAAATTCACCGTGTTTTTTGCCCCGAACGCGTATTGCGTTCCCAAAATATGCCATCGGCCAATCCCTGAATTTTAGGGTTGGTTTCGGCTAGCTCCAGCCTTTTTTCTGCAAATAAGCAATATTCTTCGTTCATCTCAATGCCCAAAAACTGTCGCCCCAATTTTTTGCACACCACTGACGTTGTGCCACTGCCCAAAAACGGATCCAGGACGCGATCGCCGGGATCGGTACTGGCGAGCACTAGCTTGGCAATCAGCTTTTCGCTCTTCTGAGTCGGATGCATTGTGTTTTCGGACATCGACCAAAACGGCACGGTGATGTCTGTCCACAGGTTAGACGGATGGGTATCTCGAAACTTACCGTTTTGGGTCAGATCCCAGTCTCGTGGAGTTTGGTCAGTATTGCGGTAGGGAGCAAGCACCCGGCGACGTAGCTTGACGGACTCGACATTGAAGGTATAGCGGTTAGAAACCGTGCAAAACCAGATATCTTCACTGGCATTTTTCCAATTCGATTGCGCGCCTCGTCCTTTTTCTCGCTCCCAGGTAATGCGATTGCGCACAATGAAATGCGCCGAGGCCACCGTGAAAATGGAAACAGAAGTGAGCCAGTCTCCGCAGATATAAATAGACGCCGTTGACTTCAGCAGAGGCTTGAAGGCTGCAATCTGCTGGTCGAGCCAAGTGGTGTAGTCTTCTACCGATCGCTTTGAAAATCGCTGCCCGTCAAAGGTCTTATCGAGGTTGTAAGGGGGATCAAGCACCAGTAGGTCAATACTCTCAGCCGGGAGTGCCTGGGCTAACTGCAATGCATCACCCTGAAGGGTTCCGTTGCGCCACTCAGTCAGTGTTTCCGAAGGGGAGAGAGAAATGAGTCGCTGGCGCAATCGGTGGCGATCGCCATCCGTTAGCTCCAATGAACGATTCATAGGGGCGCGGGGTTTCTTCATCAATTCCTCATCGGCATGAGTCAGGGCGATCGCTCTCCAACTGTATCAAACGTCAGTTATCAAACGTCAGTTGCGGTTATCGGTTGCAGTTATCGGTTGCGTTTATCAGTTGCGGTTAAGGGTGACTCTGAGAACTCAACAATCATGGAATCAACATGGAATCAAAGAGTATTAGGACTTACGCAGTTCGTTGAAAGGGTGGGCGCGACGCGCCCACCCTTTCAACGAATTTAGTCAGGCTTAGGCGAGTTGTGCGTAAGTCCTGAGTATTTCACGTTTGCCTTTGCTCGGTTCAACTCTCGGCTCAACTCTCGGTTCATCGGCTATAAACTCTAGGATTTGCTAATTTCGTTAACAAAAGTATTACAGCCTCTGAAAGAATGCGGATTTTTTTTGGGTGCGATCGCTTGATTTTTGTCAACTCTCCCGGAGATATGCTCACGGCGTTAGAAGTCTTATGTGGCAGTGCATAGATTTTTTTCCTAGAAGAATATTCTAGGCATCAATTGCCAACACTCAATTGATGAATCTCTTCACGATTGAATCGGTGTGTTTCGAGATATTCATGGAGGCCAGCAGCAGTGGCAACATCGACAATTCATAGCCCCAGCGACTT
>JBARXP010000436.1:0-16837 GCA_049647405.1 Elainellaceae cyanobacterium
GCCCTGAATGCGAATCGTTTACAGAATCGCTATACAATTGTCGGGAAATCCACTCCATAAGCAGTAAGCGCCCATAGTTTCCCTAATGGCAACGGTATATGTTGATCCTCTGCGCGGCAATAATCAAAACAGTGGGCAGTCTAACACACCCCTGAGAACCCTAACCTATGCTCTGCAACAGATAGAGGCAGGTTCACAAATTCAGCTTCAGCCAGGTGACTACAGCGTCAATAGCGGTGAGAGTTTTCCGCTCAAAATTCCGGCTGATGTTGTCGTAACGGGCAACGCGACAAATCATGGTCGCAACGTCAAGATTTACGGCGGCGGTTCATTTCGCAGCTCTGAGTTTGGTGCTCAATCGGCAACGGTTGTCTTAGAGCATGTCTGCGACCTACAGGGAGTGACTGTTACCAACCCCATCGAGAAAGGAACAGGGATTTGGATCGAAGGGGCATCGCCAACGATCGCCTATTGCACGCTGGTTCACTGCCGTCGAGAAGGCATTTTTATTCTCGGCCAAGGGGCTCCGCTGATCCATCACTGCATGATTCAAACCAACGCGGCGAGTGGCGTGTTTTTCGCTCGACAGGCCAAAGGAGAATTGCGCCACAATCAATTCCAAAACACAGGCTATGGCATTGCCGTAAGCGACCAAGCGGCCCCCTTTATCATTGACAATCAGCTTTTAGACAACCGCTCTGGATTGGTGATTTCTCGCACGGCTCGCCCGGTGTTGCGAGACAATCTCATTGCCCGCAGCCAAGGGGATGGGCTGGCCGTGATCAACAGTGCCCAGCCTGACTTGGGCGATCGCGAAGAACCCGGCCACAACGTGTTTGAAGACAGTCGTGGCTTCGACATCAATAACCAGACCTCGATACCGCTTCGCACATCTGGCAATCAGATCAATCCGAATAAGGTGTCGGGTTCTGTGCAGCAGATTGCCAGCATCTTGCCCCCTTTTGTAGAGCGCAACTCCGGTGGCTCTAGCTCTGAACCCCCGGCTCTACCGCCCAACCCACCGACCAGCGAACCCCCAACAACTCCAGCGGCCTTCCCAGACATTAGCAATCACTGGGCGCGTCTTTTTATCGATGCGCTCGCCAATCGAGGCATGGTGCAAGGCTTTCCTGATGGCAACTTCCGGCCTGAAGTCAACCTGACTCGCGCTGAATATGCGGCCCTCCTGACCCAGACGTTTTCACGACCTCAACAGCGCCTGGTCGAAGGTTTTCCAGATGTGCCTAGTTCCTTTTGGGCAGCTCCCGCCATTGTCAAGGCGGCCCAGATGGGATTCATTGCAGGGTTTCCCGATGGCACTTTTCGACCGCAAGAACCGTTGACCCGGCTGCAAATTCTCCTGTCGCTCGTCAACGGTCTGTCTATTCGGGGAGGCAGCAGCACTGGGCTAGGGGTGTATCAAGATCGGGCAGAAATTCCTAGCTATGCCGTGGGGGCGGTGGCGATCGCCACCCAAAATCAGCTTGTGGTCAATTATCCCAACCCCAACCTGTTAGAACCCTCAGTGCCTGCTAGTCGAGCCGAAACGGTTGCCATTCTTTATCAAGCGCTAGTGGTCATAGGCGAAGCCCGTCTGATTCCATCGCCTTACATCGTCGTGCCTAGGGCAACCAGCGCCGCTTTTGCTGATATTCAGGGTCAATGGGCAGCGCCCTACATTCAAGGCATTGCCAGCCAGGGCTATGTGGGCGGCTTTTCCGATGGCACCTTCCATCCTAATGATCCTGTCAGCCGCACCCAATATGCCGTCTGGCTCGACCAGACTCTGGGGCTACCCCCCTTAGAAGCCTTGCAAACCCAATCAACCGCTCAAGCCCCAAACCACTTTCAGGATATGCCGTCAACCCATTGGGCGTTTCCAGCACTTCAGCGGTTGATCGCCGCAGGCATACTGTCTTCAGACGCAGAGGGCAACGTTAACCCCGACGAGCCGATCCTACGCTCTGAGGTCGTCACAGCCCTCGCCACCGGACTAGCTCTCGCCAACCTCCATTCAGCCACTGCTCCCTCTGCGTCTAGCCAGTCTTTGGCCGCTGCGCCAACCCCCCAACAGGCGATCGCCAACCTCAACGCCATGGGTCTGCCATTGCCAGCCCGCATCACCCAACGCCCCTGGGATCACCCTGCCACTAGAGGTGAAGTCGCGGCCTGCATTTACCCCCTGTTGGTTTACCAGCGTCGAGCCCAGGCGATCGCCCCCAACCCAGAGCTAGAGTCTCCTGCATCGAGTTCAACATCCACGACTCAAAAAATCGCCGCCACGACTCAACCCTCCACGCCATCTAACCCTGGGCGATCGCTCTCTTCTCCACGTCAATTGCGGCCTGTGGTCGTTGCTCTAGCCACCGCGATTCAGCATGATGAAGAGAGAGATCAAGCCGAAACCTCTGAAGCCGAGACATCTGACACGAGCCTCATCGGTCATCGCCTGGAGCACATTGCTGGGGCGATCGCCAATAAAGTCTCCGCAGATCTCAAACGCCAAGGCATCGAAGTCCGGCAAGTCGGTCTCTCAGCCCACCAAGCGACTCAGGCCGACCCTGTCGCAGAACTGCTCAATTCGCCTGACTGCCATGTCGGTCTACTGATTGTGTTGCAGAGCTGTGCCGATAAATCTGAAACGAGTTGGCGCATGGTTCCCATCACATCGCCTCAAAACGGCAAAGATTCAGCTCTATCCAATTCGACTCTATCCATCAATGTCCCGGCAGCAGATCTTGCAGCAACGTTGACCCATGAGCTGCACTGGCAACTCCTCGAAGGCACCAATCTAAAGCCAGAATACCTTGAGCCTTCAGCCCAGGGGTTAACCCCAAACAGCGAAAGAGAGCCTCACGACGCGCCTTATCCCATCACCAAGGTTCAATTGTCTCTGAATTCTGAAACTCTTTTGCACCCGCAGAGCACCCCTCTATTACAAGACGCTCAATCATGGGCAAAGGCGATCGCCCAAGGGCTACTGACTTATATTCAACGCTATGTTTCGCCCTAAAAATTTTCCCAGATCTTTCTAGACTTTTGCTCAGATAGCTTAAGGTATCTAATATAGGATTGTTGAAAAATGAGACCTTAGAACCCGCTAAAAACCTTGTTTTGACTTCTCTAAAAGCAACTAATGAACGGACCTAAATTTGTTCAATTCTTTTTCCCCGTAATTGACGCTCTAAAAGAATTAGGTGGTTCTGGTCGTCCTGCTGAAGTAAGAGATGTTATTGCGAGCCAATTGAATATTTCAGAACAAGATAGAACCGAGCTACTTGATGGAGGAGCACCACGTTTTGACAACCAAGTGGCATGGGCTAGGTTCTATCTTGTTAAAGCCGGAATCATAGATTCCTCTAGACGTGGCGTTTGGAGCCTCAGTGATAAGGGTAGAGCGCTCAAATCATTAACCAACACTGAAGCTCTCTCTATCTTCAAACAAATACATTCAGAATTCCAAAATAGTGGAGATTCCAGTACATCTGCCTCTGAGTCTGACGAAACAATGGGAGAAACGATCGCACCAAACGATACATTGGTGCGAGATGATTCTTCATATCGTAAAAAACTACTTGAAATTCTACTTGCTCTTCCTCCATCTGGGTTTGAGCGTTTATGCCAACGATTACTAAGAGAAGCTGGTTTCGAGCAAGTTGTGGTGACAGGGCGAACAGGTGACGGTGGAATTGATGGGCAAGGAATTCTGCAAATTAATCCCTTTGTAAGTTTCAAGGTTTTGTTCCAGTGCAAGCGTTATACAGGTTCGGTATCAGTCTCTCAAGTTCGGGATTTTCGTGGTGCAATGATGGGTCGAGCTGACAAGGGAATCATTCTAACAACTGGGACATTTACAACGGATGCCCAGAGAGAGGCTGTCCGAGACGGAGTGCCACCCATCGAGTTAGTTCATGGGGAAAAATTACTGGATATGTTCGAGAATCTAGAACTGGGTCTAATTTCTCGTACGACTTATGATGTCAACCTTCATTTCTTCCATGAGTTTCAAGCTTAGGGCAGAGCAGCCTCCAAACACCAATCCACATCGACAGATCAACAAGAGCTGCTGATTTTGAAAGTCAAGTTATCTGCCATCGTTACATTTTGCTGATCGTCTCTTTTCATTCCACCGCCAAACACCTGCGGATGTTCTGCCAACGTGGGATGATGGGAAAATGTTGTCACGACTTGTTATGGATCGAGTATGGCTGAGATTCAGTTTTCTAAAGGTGTTACAGAAGATGCCGTGCCTGACGTACGGATGACCCGCTCAAAAGATGGGACCAACGGCACTGCAACATTTTATTTTGAGCAACCCAAAGCTCTAGGCGAAGAATCCGTTGAAGAAATTACAGGCATGTACCTAATCGATGAAGAGGGCGAACTCTCCACTCGCGAGGTAAAAGCCAAATTTGTGAACGGGAAGCCCGAAGCTCTTGAGGCTACATATGTGATCAAAAGTGTCGAACAATGGGATCGCTTTATGCGCTTCATGCAGCGTTATGCCGAACAAAGTGGCCTTGGATTCACTAAATCAGATTAACGTTGGCCGGAGTCAGAGGGCTCGCCAGATGTTAGAAATTACAGCATAAAGGGGGAGCCTCGAAGACTTTCCCCCTTTATGTTTGCTTAGAATGCTTGATTTGTTTCAAATACTTGATTCGCTTATGACGAACAAGATTTTTGCAGCTATCGAGACTGGAACTCAAACGAGCGCGACAACTCAGAATTACTGCGTCGAGCCACGATCGAAGGGCGCAGAGCCATTAGCGCTTCCTGATAGTGAGGATCAGCAAGGGTTCCACGGGTACCGGGCTGCACAGCCAATCGACGGCGATCGTTGAGAGACAGCTCTAACTCAATATCGGGGGTAATTCCTCTATGACTAATATCAGTGCCGTTGGGCGTGTAATAGTGAGCGACGGTTACCGCCAAGCCTGAGCCATTCGACAACGAATGAACCGCCTGAACCAGAGCCTTGCCAAAGGTCTGTGTGCCAACCACGACGGCTCGCTCATTATCTTTTAGCGCTCCGGTCAAAATTTCGCTAGAGCTGGCCGAGTTGCCATCGACCAATACGGCAAGGGGCAAGTCGGTCAGGGCAGAATGATCAGCTAAGACCAGCTCGCTCGATTCGTCGCGGTCAAGAGTCTGCACAATCGAGCCTTCACTGAGCCACATCCGAGAAATATCGATGCTAGCTTGCAGCAGACCACCCGGATTTCCGCGCAGATCAAGCACAAACGCTTCAACATCTTGCTCTAGAAGGTCTTCGATCGCAGCCTGCATTTGCTCGCCAGAGTGGGCGCTAAACTCAGTCAGACGAATATAGCCCACGCGAGTGTCAAATTCATTGCGCAGGTGAGAAAACACCGCTGGCACTTCTAACCGGGCACGGGTTAAGGGCACATCGAAAGGGTCAGGGGTCTGACTCCGGCTAATTTTCAGCGTCACCTGACTGCCCACGTCTCCTCGAATCAGTTGAGCCGCGTCACTGACTGACATCCCTTCCGTCGATTGACCTTCGATTTCTAAAATGCGATCGCCCGTCTTTAGCCCAGCTTCGATGGCTGGTGAGTTTTCCATGGGCTCCACAACGACTAATGCCTGAGTGTCTTCGTCTACCGTGAGTCGCAAGCCCACCCCAGAAAATTCTCCCGAAGTTTGGCTGGTCAACTCCTGAAACTCTTCAGGCGTCATAAACCGGGTATAGGGGTCTTCTAGTAGCTCTAGCGAGTCTCTCAAGGCTTCGTAGGCTGCATCTAAGTCGGCATACTCTTGGCTGAGCAACTCTTGCCGCACGATCTGCCAGTCGTTTTGGTTAAAGGTCTCATCGACATATTCTCGATTGACCAGTTGCCAAGCTTCGTCAAGTAACGCTTTCGGACTATCTTGTAACGCAGCCTGCCCTACCAAAAGATTAGGAACCGGAGCCACTAATGACAGAACAGCACTCGCAGCGGCGATCGCCCCGTAGGCGAAACACTTATAGACAAACTTTGACATGACGAAGGACTTGCTCATGAAATGTACCAACGCAGCATGGATTTTGGGACGACATTAGATACAGTCTACAGAAACGATGCTGAAGCATTAGCTCTCAAGCATGTTCTATAGATCAGTACGTCAAATAGGGCCGTGACGGATAACGGGAACACCCAGGGCTCAGATAATATTGATTAGATTCTAGACGCTACTGCCGATGTCTGTAGCAACATCAATCACTCAACGGGCGGAAGTGGCAATATCGAGCTTAGTGGCAATATCGAGTTACAGCACGCCTTTTTAATGTAAGCACCGCGATTCCAAGTCTTTCAGACCATTGTGCCAGTTCTTAAAAATGGCAGAGCCCAGATCGAACATTGCAAAAAATTGAAACATTTCGAGCGCCAGCTCGCCTAAATGCCCCAGGTTCGGCGGGGGCCGATATCTAAATGCACCACATTAGGCAAATTGCTGTAGATGCCGATTCCACCGGGCCACCAGCCAAAAACTGCGTTAGCGACTTGCCGACCGTTATAGCCTGATACTTCTAGATCGGTCGCCTTTCCGGTCAGATGATAGCTCCTGCTTGCTCCGCCCACGGCTGCATTGACTGCGGGTGGGCGATACCAAGAGTTGACTTGAAACGAGCGGTTGAGCTGATTTCGCGCTTTTTGCAATTCCCGCGCTAAAGCCACAATACTCTCGACGATCGCCACGGTATTTGGGATGCGGGTTGCGTTCTTCGTCGCTTCTCCCCAGGTAAAACTGCCGTTCGCAATAATAGGCTGATCTGTGTAGAAGGTGCTGACATTGCCCGGTAGCTTAAAGGGAATGCCCGAATACGTTGGCGTAGGGGGCAGAGGTGGAGGCTTGGGCACAGGATAAACAACCTTGCCCGCGACCTCTACCTGCATATGAGGACTATAGACATACCAGGTGTTGAACCCGTTAATTTCATCTTTTGGATATTTCAGCGCAAATTTGACATGGTTGAAAAAATCATTGCCTGAAGAATCCTGATATGCATAAGAATTGAGTTTCCACGTTGTGCCCTGGGGCACTCGGTAGAGTTCATCAGCGGGCAATAGTGAAGACTGGAGGGGGCGGCGCTTAAACACCGTATC
Source organism: Elainellaceae cyanobacterium (assembly GCA_049647405.1). Classification (GTDB taxonomy): domain Bacteria; phylum Cyanobacteriota; class Cyanobacteriia; order CAKZMO01; family CAKZMO01; genus CAKZMO01. The sequence continues at coordinate 7,110 of JBARXP010000436.1, forward strand.
TTGCTTCACCCGCAATACCGGAATATTGGGGTCTTCAGAAGGATAAACCACCTGATCGTCATATTCGACATAGCCGTGGCGATCGTAAACAAACCAGCTACTCAGGTCATTGAGATAGTCTTGCTCATAGCGAATCGCAACTTTGATGTGGCTATCAAACCCGCCTTGGTTGTCAGAGTAGGCATAGGAGTGCAAAAACAGCTGCTGCCCACGGGAAACCGCATAGACTTCAGACGAGGAAAGCAGTGATGACTGCACCGGACGACGCTTGAAAATCGTGTCTTGTGTCGTCCAAAGTACCGGAATCGCTTCTTGATCTTCGTAAGGGTAGACCACTGCGCCGTCAAGCTCGACTTGGCTATGAAGACTATAAACAAACCAGGTATTAAACCCCTGGAGAGTTGAACCTTTGAGAGCTACTTTGATATGACCGTTGAAGCTGCCCTCGACCGGATCAGCATAGGCATAAGAATGAAGCTCAAAGCTTTTTCCTGCCTCAATGAAGACCTTCTCATTGTCATCGAGTTCTGATGAGAGCTGTGTCCGCAGCTTAAAATAAGTGTCATTCTTTACAACCAAGACGAGTCGGGTCATTCACATTACCTACTCTTTAATCTCATATCTGCAAAACGATTTTGCCCTAAAACAATTTAGATATAAACCCTGGTTGACTGACAAAACTTGTTTCCCCTCACCCCCAACCCCCCTCCCGATGGGAGAGGGGAGCCGATCAAACTTCTTGTTCCCTCTCCTCTTGGGAGAGGGCTAGGGTGAGGGGTTTTCAAGGATCTGTGCATAAGTTTTGTCAGTCAAGGAGGACATATACCACTCTGAAATCAAACATTCTGACAGAGTTAATTCATCTGCATTGCGGCATTGCGACTAGGAGCTGAGTCATTTCTCACATTGCATACTTGACAATAAATCGTGTTCTAGGTCAAGGAGAGTCTGACCCGCTTTTTTATACTCGATCGAATCGTGCTGGGGTGACACAATGATGATTTGACACCTCTTTCTATACCCAGACTACATGCCCGGACTATATGCCCAGACTCGTGTCAGTAGAGACAACTTATTGCAAACGACGACGAATGCTAGACGTGTGGATAAACCGACTCGCGATGGTCGCTTCACCTGACTCTAACTTGACGAACATTTTTCCGGAAAATAACTTGCGGATGGGCGATCGCTCATACACAAGTACGCCATCGTCGTCTTCACGAGATTGACTGTAACCCATATCTTGCAGGGTTTCCTCTAATAAATCAAGAAATTTTTGGCGTTCGCTAAACGCGATAGAAAACGAAGTCGTGCGATTGAAGTAGCCTCCCATCAGCCCCGCAAAGAGCCCCAAAAGAAGGCCAATCTGCTGTGGAAAACCTGTGGAAAACCCAAGATTTAGCACCTTTGCGGCAACAAATGATGTGGCAAAAGAGGTGCATACGAAGTAATAGAGAAATGTAGAAACAAAACCAGGGCCAAACTTCATAAAAGGCGTTCCTTAGAAGACGCGATCGCCAGACTTTATTCTACGCCTGTTGGGCACGATTCACTGTCATCAATCTGCGATCTTGATTTCTACGATGCTTCAAGGCTGACCTTTCTTGCGGGTCATGCCCCCAGTCTAAGGCTGACTATCGCCTAGCTCAGCCGCATTGAACAAGTCATAGATCGTTCGGCAAAAGCGGCGCAGCTTTTCCTGAATATCAGGCTGCGGCGTGTTTTCGCCCTCCACTTGCCAGTCAACAATGGTAGAAAGTCGCCATTGCTTACCTCGATGATCAAATCCAACAATTTCGGTGCCAATGGCTCGGCGCGATTGCCCCAAAGGGTCAGCGTGAAAGCGAATCTGAACCAAAATGCTGCGACTTTGAAACCGACGGCTAAAACCGGGCAAGTGAAACCCAATATCAATAGAGTGGGGATCGACCAGTTCACGGGTGTCTTGATCGTTAGCCCAGGGTTTCAAATCGGCTCGTGCGTCTGGAAACTCCGCTCTAAAATGACTGACGATTGCCGCAATTTTGCTTGCGAGATCCACACTTTTTGCCTGCTCAGATGCATTCACGCGACAGTCTCCTACTCTGCTCGGCTTAAAGGGTTATTTTGATTGGGTTTAGTGTGACAATACGCTCAGTTACACTCTGGAGTTACTCCATTATGGTTATCCCCTGTCACATCGTGGTCGAGCATAATCCCGCTGTCATTTATGCCAGCAGAAACGGTGCTCCGACAAAAGTTTTGCCCATTCTAAATCAGTTTCTTGATCGATTTTGGCAAGAGCGCGACATCTCGGGCGAAGATGTCGATACTCCAGAATGTCTAGTCGCTCAGATTATTGTTCGATTTGGGTTTGAAATCTGTGAAGATGACTACTCTAATCTCCGAGTCGGGCTTAACTATTATGCAGATGCAGAATATTTATACTGGGTAAAGAGCGATCGCACGGTTCAGGTCTGGGTTCCCCAATCTGCCTATCGCGAAGACCCCAGTGTCGGAGTGAAAGGTTGTCAAAAGCTCTTGAATGATGCGAGACAAACCGATCTCAACCCCATCGAATGCTAGACTCTCATATCCCCTAGCGTTTCGCATATTATCGATTCGGAGCTCATGTCCTCCAAGTCTCTCAAGGCCACGGTAAATCTTGGGGCAGCCCAGGTTGAAGACGCTATCGTCTATCTGACCGACCGCTACCTCAAAGCCACAAAAACTACCTGTCGTGTCGTTCTGACTCCGACAGACTATTGCTTGGTCGATATTTGTAAGCCTTTAATCGAACGCTGGTTAAACGATCATGTGAAGTATGCGAAGGGCAAAATTACCGTCATTTTTCGCTACGGACTGTTGGCACCCACCGCCGACATGCTGATCTACTCCCCTGAAACGGGCGATCGCTTTCTCTACGCAAAACCGCAGGAGTCAGAAACCGAACCGCTCTCAGAGGCTCAGCTCCCCCTAACCCTAGACAAGGCAGACCCGGCAGTCGCCCCTTCGGAGTCGCTGCTCCATCAACTGCTAGACCGTCAAAACGCCCTAGAGACGAAACTAGAGCAGTGGTTTACGAGCGATCAGGCTGATCAGGCTGATCACGCGACGGGCGATCACGCGACGGGCGATCGCCAAGCCGCTTCAACACAGCCCTTTGCTTCAACACAGCCCTCTGAGATACCCCCGTCAGCCGACGAACCCGCACATCAACCCCCAGATCAGGGCAAGTCTCCATTCTCAGCCTCGCCCTCTAGCCCAAACGTGCCAGAGTCTTGGCCCACATCCCTTGTGGAAAAGTGGATGCAGCCTCTCAAAGACCATATCACTCATCAAATTCGAGATAACCTAGCGGCGGCGCTGCATCCTCTCATGCTGCGATTGGGCGACTTACAAGAGCAGCTAGCCGACCTCACCAACCGCATCGATGAACTCGAAGACCTCAGCCTCAGTGACGACGAGTTGCCCATCCCTCAATCTCAAGACGAATGGCTAGAACGCATCGAACAAACCTGGGGAACGGTGGGTGATTATGAACGCTATAGCTCCATTTATCGCGATGCGAACGCCGAAACCCCCCTGTGCGACCCCCCAGATTGGGTCTCTCTGTGCGAACTCGATTGGGCTCAAGATCTGTGCCCCACGCTTAAACAGCTCCATACTTTGATCCACAGCCCCGTGGGCATCGGGTATGAAGGAGCCGACATTCTCCAGCAGTTTGGGCAGCACATTGATCCCAAAACGGGTGATGTGTACTACGTCTATAGCCAGGGGGGTTTTTCTGCCTATGAAACCCTGCAACAGTTAGCAGACAACCCCGATCGCTCATGGCTGCCAGAACTCAAAAACCTATGGGCTAATTTGAGACGAGCTGACCATGATATTTTCCAGATGTTTGGCTGGGAAGAAGAAGCCATTCTTGCCCTGCAAGCCATCATTGCCCCATCTCAAGGTCAGGGCAGCTACGGCTACAATCACAGCCCATATGGCTCACCCTCTACAGGGTTTAGCTTAAAAGACTACCGAGCCATTCTCAACTTGGGGCCGTTTACCCCCATCACCATCGAAGGGGTGAGACGCGCTTACCACGCAGCCATGAAAGCAGCTCATCCAGATTCGGGGGGCAGCACCGCCTATGCCCAGCAGGTCAACGAAGCCTATGAAGCCATGATGCACCACTACTTTCCAGAAACGTCTTAATGCTTTTCTGACCAGTTACCGTTTCAGGGCCAGGGTGAGGCCATCCGCAATGGGAAGCAGGCTCAAGGTGACGCGACTATCGTCATGCAGCTTTTGGTTAAATGCCTGAATTTTTCGCGTGCGGTTGTCTTGGGTCTTCGGATCAGCCACTCGCCCTGACCAGAGAACATTGTCAATGGCGATCAGCCCGCCTGTTCTAACTAATTGGAGCGATCGCTCGTAATAGCTGTCGTAGTTTGACTTGTCTGCGTCGATAAACGCAAAATCAAAGCTTTCTTGTTCCCCATCTGCTAAGAGATGATCGAGAGTTTCGAGCGCTGGAGCCAACCGCAAATCTATCTTGTGAGCAACCCCGGCTTGTTGCCAATATTGTTGGGCGATCGCCGTATATTCTTCACTCACGTCGCAGGCGATGATCTGTCCATCGGCGGGCAGTGCTAACGCTACGGCTAAGCAGCTATACCCTGTAAAAACTCCGATTTCTAAGGTTTTCTTGGCTCCCATGAGCTGCACCAGCAATGCCATCAATTGCCCCTGTTCTGGAGCAATCTGCATCTGACTCATGGGATGAGACGCCGTCTCTTGCCGCAGATGCGTGAGCACATCTGGCTCACGCAAAGATACCGCACACAAGTAGTGATACAGCTCATCCGTGAGGTTTAAAGTTTGGTTAGACATCCGTACACATTTGTAAAAAGTACATATCTGTAAAATCAGTGGGCGATCGCTCAATAAGCGCTCAATAAGCGCCCAATATATAATTAGCCATATGAAATGATGCTATCTGAGCATCTGCCCCCCGGAGGTGGGCACACATCGTTCGTTTTAGTGTTGACCACATACTTTATTTGTTAGAACTTAAGCTCTCTTAACTCTTTTGATATTGCTCTTGTCTATCTATAGATTGACACAGGTTCGCACGTCTCATCCCTAAAGGCAGAAGCCATAAAGTCAATCTTTTTGATTATATGAGAGTAAGAAATTTAAGGAGGCTTACTATATGCCTACGACATATAAAGTTCATCTCGTTAATGAAGAACAGGGTCTAGATCAAATGATCGAAGTGCCTGAAAATGAGAGTATTCTCGATATTGCTGAAGCCGAATATGGTTTAGATTTGCCTTTTTCCTGTCGCTCTGGTGCTTGTAGCACATGCGCAGGCAAAATCGTTGAAGGCGAAAGCCTCGACCAAGAGGGGCAAATGCAACTAGACGAAGACCAAATTGAAGAAGGATATGTCCTAACCTGCATTGGTAAACCCACGTCTGACTGCACCATTAAGACTCATCAAGAAGAAGCCGTACTTTAATTGGATAAAATCGTTGAATGCAGTGCTCCAAAAGAGTTTTAAAATTTGGCATGAGATCCAGACTTAAGATTGAGTCGTGCGATCGCTCATTGTTGCCAACTGCGGAGCACTGTACTTTTTAACATTGCATTCCTATTGCGCAGATTTGCAAAAACAATTTCTAATTCCTAAAAAAAAGCCTCCCTTTGAATTTAAAGGGAGGCTTTTTAAAAACAAGGAGAACACAAAGATCTCAGTCAATTTAGCATTGGAAAAACTCGTTATTATCTCGTCACTTACAACACCGTCACGAATACTTCACTCAATACAAATAATGAAATCCAAAAAGTTTCACAATCGCTCTGGAGCATGACCAATCATCCAAGGTCGGCTTGTCCTTGGTGCTTGATATCGAGTCTTTCCAGGCTCAGTCTCTTTGCGTTTCACCACTCTGGGCTCGCGCCCATCGCCTGCACCAATAGAGGAGAAGCTACCCTGATTTAGGTTGACACTTGGAGGAGAAAAAAGTCGAGTGGCGATCGCCGAACAGGTCGGACAAGTCATCGGATTACCAACCTCGGCCATCTTTCGCCAAGCCTCAAATTCGCCACAGTCGGAGCAACAAAATTCATACAGCGGCATTACATTCTTTCCTCAAAACTAGAGCTTCTAATCGCCTATTCTGTTAGCAAAAAGAGCATCATACTCAGTCTACTAACAGAATGAGGCAAGTCTCCACAGCAAGCTAAATAGACTCCATACCTAAACAGGCAAGATGTCCTTATCAAAGATGGCCGTTGGCAATGCAATAGTGCAGCACGCGTTAGGAATATCAACGATGCCGCTCACGCGTCCTTCTACCGGAGCACAACTTAAGAGCAGATAAGCTTGCTCTCCAGTGAAGCCAAACTTCTTCAGATACTCAATTGCATTGAGGCAGGCTCGCCGATAGGCAACATGAGCATCGAGATAATATTGTTCACCAGAAAACTCATCGACTGAAATTCCTTCAAAGATGAGGTACTCAGAATACTGAGGTTCTACCGGGCCGGGTTTGAAAATAGGATTAATCATTCCATATTTTTCAACACCGCCTTTAATAATATCGACATGAAGATCGATATAGCCCGACATTTCGATAGCACCACAGAAGGAAATTTCACCATCTCCTTGAGAAAAGTGAATATCTCCCATCGACAAGTTTGCACCATCGACATAAACCGGGAAATAAATCCGTGAGCCCTTCGAAAGGTTCTTAATGTCGCAGTTGCCGCCATGCTCGCGAGGAGGAACGGTTCGAGCCGCTTCCGCTGCAACTCGATCAAACTCGGCTCCAGTTAAGGTACCAAGTACAGCATTTTTAGGATTAGGAAGTTCTGCCAAAGCAGGAATAGCGGGCTTCCACGGCGGCCCACCTTTTTCAACCAACGCTCGTTCCCGCGTATTCCATGTATTCAGCAGCTCTGCTGAAGGCGCACACCCAATCAACCCAGGATGAGTAATGCCAGCAAACTTAACTCCAGGAATATGGCGAGACGACGTATAAATTCCTTGCAAATCCCAGCAAGCTTTCGCCGCTTCAGGAAAATGATCGGTTAGAAATCCACCCCCATTGTCTCTAGAAAAAATGCCAGTAAATCCCCACTCATCTCCTTGAAGAGCCCCAATATCGAGCAGGTCTACAACTAAGATATCTCCAGGCTCAGCGCCCTCAACTCGAATAGGGCCACTCAGGACGTGAACAACACTCAGATCAACATCTCTGATGTCGCTCGGATCGTCATTATTTTTGATTTGACCATCCGTCCAGTCTTTACATTCAATCCGAAAGATATCACCCGGTTTAACAGAAACGACCGCAGGGATATCGGGATGCCATCTGTTATGTCCAGGCAATTCTTGCTCAGACATCGGCTTGGTTAGATCAATCTTAAAAAGCGTCTCAGGCATAAACTATTCACCCCTCAACAACATCACACACTCGTTCTCGAAATTCTATCTATTGACATGATTCCAGAAAGAGAACGTCTAACAAATATCTATCCGATGACAGTTAGACGTTCGATTCAGAAATACAGCAGCAAAACCTTCTCTCGAAAATACTTTAGAACTTAAAAAAATCGACCCTAAAAAGCAGAAAGAAGTAGCGTTTTCCAGTAGTCAAAATTCGCAAAAGTCAAGCTTTTTCTTAAGAGTATTTGCAGCCGTGGTAAAAAGTTGCTTCACAAGTTATCAGTCAATTTTTAGCTTGCTCAACCTCTATATACAAGCCAATTTAAGCAACATTTCCAACTCTAACTTAGCTTCAACAACATCCCACTCAAAGTAGCATATGTAACAAAATCATCTTTATTTAATAGAAGAGATCTGAATCATATAGCGATCCTAAGTGATTGGTGAGAGGTGGGACGGACACTGCCCGCCCCACCTCTCACAATCTATTTCACAATTCATGTGAAACTGCTATATAGCGCTATAGCAATGTGCTTGCGCTTTTGAAATGCGAAATCTGTGAACACCATGACACGCAAAGTGTTTTAATCTGGCACAGTTGACGCAGGATTAAAACAGGTTTTTTAGTATCGTATTTTCAATAAAAAACAGCGTCAGACATTTTTAAAACATCTGACGCTGGTTACAACGCATAGGAGAACAGAGATGTATAAGCTTAGAGAAATGAGCTAGACTCGCCAACAGACTGTCTGGGGTCAGCATCTAAGTAGCTTAAAGCTTATGCTTAGACAGCAAGATAGCGATGCAGCAAATCATCAGTCAACTCTGATGACTCACCATTAGCAACAATCGCTCCTTTTTCCATGATGAAAAAGTTCTTTGCTAGACGACGAGCAAATCCGATCTTTTGCTCAACCACCATAACGGTGATGCCTTTTTCCTTATTGATACGCAATAAGGTATCTTCAATCTCTTGGACGATTGAAGGCTGGATTCCCTCTGTCGGTTCGTCTAAAAGCATCATTTGAGGATCACACATCAAGCCTCGGGCGATCGCCAACTGCTGCTGCTGTCCGCCGCTTAATAGACCCCCTTGACGCTTCAAGTGATCTTTCAGCATCGGAAAAAATTCGAAGATCTCATCCGGAATCTTCTTGAGTTTCTTCCGACTTGCAGACATCCCCATCTTCAAGTTGTCGAGCACTGAAAGATAAGGAATGATTTCACGCCCCTGAGGAATATAGGCGATACCGTAGCGAGCGCGCTTAAATGTAGGAGTCGTTGTAATATCTTCAGCATCAAAAACGATGCTGCCCTTAGTAAGCTTGTTCAACCCGATAATACTTCGCAAAAGAGTTGTTTTACCTACCCCATTACGACCCAATAGACAGGCCATATCTCCTTTTTTAATCGACATACTGACATCAAATAAAACAGGAGACTGACCGTAACCAGCGGTCACACCATCCATCTCAAGCAGCGATGTTGATTCTTTCACGACCCAGATAAACCTCAATCACTTTATCGTTAGTTTGAACTTCCTCAACAGTCCCCTCAGCCAGCGTCTCACCCTGATGCAAGACAACAATGCGCTGAGCAATCTGTTTTACAAAATCCATATCGTGCTCAATGACGACCACCGAATGACTTTGAGAAATGCTTTTGATAATTTCGCCCGTCATATACGTCTCGTCTTCTGTCATGCCTGCGGTGGGCTCATCGAGAAGCACGATGGAAGGATCTTGCGCCAAGACCATCGCAATTTCGACCCACTGCTTCTGACCATGGGAAAGCAGATTGACCTTATCAAAAGCCTTCTCAAGTAAGCCCGTCCTCTCCAAAACCTGGCTAATCTTTGCCTTTTTCGCCGATGTCAGCTTAGACATAATTGACGCAAAGATTCCGTGAGTGCCTTTGAGAGCTAGCAAAACATTCTCAAAAACCGTTAAGTCGTTATACACATTAGGGTTTTGAAACTTTCGCCCGATCCCAAGACGGGCAACTTCATAGGGACTTTTGTTCGTGATGTCGCGCCCATGATAGTAAACGTGACCTGAAGCAACAGGCGATTTCCCAACAATGGCATCTAGTAACGTGCTTTTACCCGCACCGTTCGGGCCAATGATCGTCACAATTTCGCCGTCACCAACCTCTAGATTGACCCCTTTGAGAGCCTTAAATCCAGAAAAAACAACTTGCAAATCTTTAACTGATAAGACCGATTCCATGAGCCCAGTTCTTCAGTGTTGAGTTTATGGATAAGAAGCTATCACTATTAAAACAATGAAAATGTGATGAAACC
>JBARXP010000437.1:0-2410 GCA_049647405.1 Elainellaceae cyanobacterium
CTCTACAGCACTGTAACGAATATGAAGACTGCACAAGTTTCCTCTTCAACAGATCTCGTTCGCTCTTACCTGAGGGAAATCGGACGGGTGCCACTGTTAACCCACGAGCAAGAAGTCATCTACGGCAAGCAAGTTCAGCGATTTAATGCTCTCAAAGCCCTATGGGACGAGCTAGTAGAAGACCTAGGGCGGGAGCCGACTCAGGAAGAATGGGCACAGCGAGCTGACGTTGACGTTTCCGAGTTGTCTCACGCAGTGGCGGAAGGTCAAGCCGCCAAGCGCAAAATGGTGGAGGCCAATCTTCGGCTTGTTGTGTCGGTCGCGAAGAAGTATATCAAACGCAATGTCGATCTCTTAGATCTGATTCAAGAGGGCACCATTGGGATGCAGCGGGGCGTAGAAAAGTTTGACCCTTCGAAAGGATACCGATTCTCAACCTACGCTTACTGGTGGATTCGCCAAGCAATCACGCGGGCGATCGCCGAAAAAGGCCGAACCATCCGTCTCCCCATTCACATTACCGAAAAGCTAAACAAAATTAAGAAAGTGCAGCGTCAGCTAGCCCAGAAGCACGGGCGTTCTGCAACCATCAACGAAATTGCAGAAGAGCTAGATCTTCAGCCCAAGCAAGTCCGCGAATATCTAGAGCGATCGCGAATGCCGCTGTCTCTCGATCTGCGCGTTGGCGACAACCAAGACACCGAGTTAGGTGAGCTGCTAGAAGATACAGGCCCGTCACCTGAAGATTTTGCAGCCCAGTCTTCCTTGAAAACAGAGTTAGGTCAACTGCTGTCTGATCTCACACCTCAACAACGGGAAGTCCTTTCCCTGCGGTTTGGGCTTGAAGATGGACAGACAATGACCTTAGCCAAAATTGGTAGCAGACTCAACATCAGCCGCGAACGCGTCCGCCAAATTGAGCGTGAAGCTCTAACAAAGCTGCGGAAGCGTCGTGCTGATATGCGGGCATATTTGGCAAGTTAACGCGCAAAAAAACCGAATCTGAATCTGCAATTCTGATTAATCCAACGTCCCATAGTGGTGCGTTATGGGTCTTGTAGGATTTCAAAATCATCGTCTTGGCTTTAGGAATAAAGCCCAGCGCAACAATCAGGGTGAATGCCTCTCATCAATCAGATACTCTGTGAGAGATCAGCTTGGCAGGTCTCTAAAACACGCTGATCGTTACTATCGATCGATTCAATTTCATAGAATCCGTCTAGGGCAACAGCGGGTATGCCACCACTCAACGGATTGGCGATCGCTACGTCTTGCATCGCAATCGAGAAAGGGTAGACCGTCTGCTCATAGCTGTTTCGAATCTGTAGAGCCAATTGATTGTTTTCAAATGATCCTTGAAAACAGTCGAAAGACGAATGTGGCATATAAAACGCACCTGTAACACGCTCAGCCACCACTTCAAACACAAGGTATGCAGCCCCGAGCTGATCGCGCTCTGGCACTTGACCATATAGATAAGTGCCGTCTGGTAAAGACAGCGATCGCTGAGCCAGCAGCGCTGGGTACACCTGCTCCGATTGATGGGTCGAGGAGAGAAGAGTAGCCTTTGCCGAAACCGCAAGCTCTGGCAAAGGAGTCGTGTGCCCAGGTAAACTCATCAAGCTGCTAGTTGTAAGGCCAATCGAAAGGCACAATCCAACAATAGGTTGACATATACGGCTCAGAAGGTAACGCCCGCAGCTTTGGGATTGTCTCCATGCAATTTGCACTTTTCGCCTCCTGCCCTTCATTTCGTGGGAAATGTAAATACTGTTTAACAAATACATATAAGCTGCTTCGCTCTACTTTTAACTCTAGCGAAGAAGCAGAGCGCATTTGTAAGATACCCAAAAGACTTTACATAACTCTGATAATCCATGAAGGACAAGACAAATACTCAGACCAGACAAAGAAGAGCGTCGCAGTCAAAGAACGACTCTAGGAGCGCCCTAAATCCGAAATTTGTCAATCGAGTCGTCTGATTTCGTAAGATGAACAGCTTATGGTGTCATTTTTAGCGGTATCTTACTTAGAGCTACAGGCAAAAGTAGCCCCATTCCCGACAGCCTCAGAAAAATTTTGAAGTACAGCACTACGCGCTGATGTAAAACCAATATTTTTCGGAAAGCCGCGCGGTGTGCGGCTTCCCGAAAAGTATCTGCTCTAACCTATCTGCGCACGGCGATAAGAGGAGAATAGGCGCTCGCAACTAAGCTAGAGCATAGCTTTTGAAGATCAGCTTCAGCTAAAGATCAGCCCAATTCCTTTCACGTCGCAATTTATGCAGAGGGAGTTTTCCGAAGATCGGGAGAGGGGCGAGAAATCTGAATTTGCCGAATGACTCGCTTTCTTCCCTCTAGGGCAGAGCTAAAATCAGATCGAACCTTTAAGGCTTGGTCATAAGATTCGA
>JBARXP010000438.1:0-10361 GCA_049647405.1 Elainellaceae cyanobacterium
CAATAACCTCTCTTAATCGAGAAAATTCTCAATAGTAGCGTTTGTTGACAATGAATTGTTTCGTCTGAAAAGTTGAGAGTACGACACAGTAGTGCTTTGAGAGATTTCTTATCCCGTACTCACGTTAGCTAGCCATCGCCTCAATTGGTAGTCGCTCGGCCATGACCAACCGGAAGATGCCGTAAGGATTGACGTGAGCATAGATCAGCGGCGTCAGAGCCCGTAGCTCATTCGGCCCCATCTTCTGCATCCATTCTGGGTCAGCGAGCACCTGCTGAATCAGCAGCGTGTTGATATAGACCAGGCTGATTTGAAGCAGATGCAGGCAGAGCATAGAGATCTCCTGCAATGCCACCCGGCTAGCGGTGAAGTCACCATTCTTGGCATAGAAAATGAAGTCATTGGCGCTGTTCCAGTTCTCGACCACGTTCAAGCCTTCTTGAATCTCTTGGCGTACCCGCTCATCATGTAGATAACGACACAAGAAGATCGTTTTCACCGCTCTGCCCAGTTCGGCCAAAGCTAAATAGACCGGATGCTTAGCATTGTTGCGCGTAAAGCGAGCGAGAATCACTTCCGGGTCTGCGGTGCCCTGCTTGAGGGCAGTAGCAAACTTGACCATCGCATCATACTGCTGCCGAATCAGCTGCCAGCGAATCGGGCGCTTAATAATTGACGTCAAGGTTTCAAACTGTTGTTTCTGCCCTTTCTCTGGCAGATATAGCGTCTGCTTTTGAATGTTCCTAATCCGAGGCATCAGCTGAAAGCCCAACAGATGGGCAAAGGCAAAGCCGACCTCACTTTGGCCGTGGGTATCGACATAGTTTTTATCGACCGACATCTGGGTGCAGTGCCTGAGCACCCCCTTAATCATCGAAGCCACTTCTGAGGAAGAACAGCGCTTGAGCTGAGAATGAATGCAGACGGCATTCTTCTCCACGTGCCAGTAAATCATCACCCCGCGCCCTTTATCGCGAGCGTGCCACTCGGTCATCAGATTCTGGTTCCAGGAGCCAAACTGCTTTGAGTCAGAGGCGCAGGCAGTGGTGGCCTCACCCCAAATGTGGGGTAGCCTGACGCGAAAGATAGCGTTTGCTACATCGCCAATCGACTGAGAGAGCGCCGTTTTCGATACGAACTTGCGCTGGACGTAGCGCAGGTCAGGGGTGCTGACTCCGTGCTCACCGTGAGAAATTCGCTTAATGCCAAGATTCGTACCTGTCGCGTAAAGACAGAGCAACAGCCGTTTGCGTCACTCCTCCGGGGCAAGGGCTTCGCGGTTGCCCGTACTCTTGAAGTGCTCAGTAAACTGAAGCCGCATTTCCGTCTCCTTCAAGACATCGAGCAACGGCACCATCGACCAGCGATGGGCAATCTCTTGCTTTAATGCCTGCAAGTGCTCTGGCTCCGGCTGTTTGGTAACCGGCGTCAGGTGAATCCAACCGCCGCGATTATTGAGGATCTTCACCTTGGAATTCTCAGGCAGGCCCTGATTGAACTCGGTGAGCGCTGCTGTCATGTCCGCCTGAAGCTGATCGATAAAAGGCGCTGCCTCTAGCGGCTGTTTCAGGTCCAGGTAATACTGCTCCCGCTTGGTGTCAAAGTCTTGAGGCAGATCGTCATCTGGATTGCGATAGCGTTTGGCCCCCTCCACCCACAGCTCCTTACACCGCAGCTTTTCGCGGACAGTGCGCAATATACCCAGCTCATAGCTGGCGCGGTCAATCTCGGGCTCTCCTTTCTTCCCGGCAACCATTACACTCTCCTGCCCCTCCACACTAAGCACGCCATCCATCGGCACGTCTGTTTCCGCTGGATAAGGCTTCGTGCTGGGCAGCTCAGCAGAGGCTTTCAGCAGTTTGATGGCCTCTAGCAATGGCTGCAAACCCCGGCTATCAGAGCGAAACTCTAGGGCTTTAAGAATTAGCGGGAGTAGACGACGATAGTAGCGGGTATAAGAACGCCGCATCTTGGCGTGGAGTCGTTCTTTGAAGCTCTTGCCACCCTCGCCTAAGTTCTCAACAACAGTCTCTAACTGCGCTTCGTTGGCGACTGGATAGATGACCTCTTGAACACTACCCTCTGGCTGAGCTAGCGCTGCCACCGCAATTTGGTAGAGCATCTGGTCATGATTCTCGCTTTCTTCGGCGGTAGCAACAACTTCCGAAGCGGCCCGCTTGCGGCTACGGCTTTCTAGCCGATGCACTAACAAAATAAACAACTCAATGATGCTATCGACAATCTCTTGCGAACGCTGAGAACAGAACGCCGACAGCAGTAGGTAGCGAATGGGGTCGGGGTGCCGCCGAATCTCGGTCAGCGACTCGGTTTCGACCCGCTGCCGATATCGCTCCACCATCTGTTCATTCAAGCTCTTGAATAAGTCTGTGGGTAACGCTAGATCTTCGATTGTTTTGAGCTTCGCTAGCTCTGCTTTCAAACTTTTGAGCCCTACCCCCCCAGCCTCCTGTTTCAGATGATTAAGTGGAATCTCATCGGCATCTAGAATCCAGGAATCTGACTGCGGCCCAGTCAGCCTGTCCAAAGCCTGACGACACTTAGCGGGCAGCTTTTCGGTTATCGAATCGCACAGTTGGCTCTCAAACTGACGGTGCGCTGAATTAATCAGACGCTCAATTCGCCCATCGGTCGGCGGATCTATCTTGCGAACTCGCAGTGCTTCGTAGAGCAAGGCTTTGAGTCGTCTGTCATCGACTGCCTGCGGCACCACCTCGTCAATCAGCCACTGACGCAGGCCATCAAACTCGTTTGTCCGCATCCGATGAAAGTCGTATAGCTGACGAATCTCAACTCGGTGATATTTGAATGCTCTGCTACTCCAGTCGTACTCTTCATAGCGGCTTTCGTCTAATCCCAATTGCTCGGCTACAAACGCACGCACCACATGAGGAATTTCGGATCGCTTTTCAGGAAACCGTCTCTTCAGTTGAAAGAACTTCAGCAGTAGCGCAAAGCCTAAGCGATTAATGCCATGCTTCTTACGAATCAGTTGATGCTCTTCCTTGTCAATTGTCCAGTGCTCGGCCAGTTCATGGTTTTCCCACTTTCGTTTCATCCTACGCCTCTAAAATTACGTCTCTAGTGAGCGTAAAACGACGGCAGACAACATAAGCAAAAATTATGTTTTAGCGGTGGCAGCAGATTTTTACTTCACAAAAATCGATGCTTGAAACCTATACATATCAATCGATTTGATCTTATTGCACTTCGTGACAGCTACGCTTGCAGCACCCCTACATCGGGCTAGCAAAAACACACTTGCAGCACCTATTGACCGCCGTTGCAATGAACCTTGTGCGAGTGGTGAATTGGTTGAACGGTGAGCCTCGTTCCAAGACTCGAACCTCTCGATTTGCGGCGCTTAATCCGGCTGCGTAGGTACCTTTTCGACTTCGCCAACAGTATCCGTTACTACTCAAACCCCGATTTCAAGGGTTTCAGCTTCTCAAAGTCAGGAGGGTTTAACTGGTACAGAGTACGAAGGTGCTTAGCGTAGGTTTTGGGTCGCCTACTACTCAAACCCCGGGAACAAGACTTTTCGTGGAGCCGCTGAACCAGCCTGGAGCCAACCATGTCGCTGGCTCCGCAAACGACAACTTTTTTCATGAGCAATACCAATATCCTTTGAATGCAACTCTATTCATGTCACGACTTTTGAAAACCGAGGATTGCAAACACTGCGGCGGCGATCGCCACCACCACTCGCACCCAATGCAGCAGCACCCAGGTTTGCAATCGGCTGGTTGCCTTTGCCGCGCTATATTTCAGGTTCATGAAAGCCAGGTTGTTGGGTAAATGGTAAATTAGCGTAATGGCTACGGTAAGCAATAATCCAAACAAAGTAATCAACCAAAGTAATCGAGTTTCAGGATTATTCCAATTGAAGAAAACAGCCAGCAGAGTTGCAATTAAAGCAGGCAAAAGAGTGGCTGCTGTAGGAGGTAAAAGAAGTGGAAACTTTACTTTAAAATCTTGCATAAAGGCAATTGGATCAATGGATTGCCAATAGCTGGCATAGCTCATGCCGATATTAATCATATTGCCAGCAAAAGCAGCTATCGCAATAATGGCAATAATTTCTACTAGGTTCTTCATCTTTTTTGAGTCTTTAACCTAAGGGTAAGGGTCATCTTTAATATTCTTTGAAGTAATGAATTACGTCGTTCCGAAATAAGAGCAAAAGCGCCACAAGCTGTAACGAGAGAGTGACGCTAAGGACTCCATAAACCAAAGTTGAACTGGCGATCGCTGATGGTAGTGGAGATAGCCATTGCGTTGCCAGTCCCTGGGAATAATCGAAGGCTCCCACAGCGTTATAGAGCACCAATAGTCCCCAGAGCTTAACGCCCGATCCACGCAGCGTAAAATAAACCATAATTGGCAGCAAGACGCCCAAAATAGCATCGCTCACCCATGGCCCCAGCCAAGCATCAGGGCTAATGCCGCCAAACATTTCAAGGCTGGAAATAAACAAGATTGCCTGCAACCGAGTGATGGTCAGCAGCATCAGAACGGCTATTCCCGTGATAACTATAGGTCGAGATTTTGTTGTGGCATTCATTAATTATTTTCAATCCTTTTGCTTTGTAATAGAGTTCGCAGACCCTTGAAATCATGTTGGGATGATGCTGCGATCAGGTCTCGACGGCACTCGCTTTAAAATCTTCGTTTCCTTTGTTAATGAGGCGATGCAAAACGTAAATGTGTGCGATGAGCAGGACCGGAAAAAACAAGATCGACACAAACCACATCGTGCCAATATATTGATTGAACAGATCAAGGCTGATGGCGATGCGCCCAACATTGGCGATGTCTGCAAATCCGATCAGGGTGAAGAGCCAAATGAGCGGTACGGACAAGCCAGAGCCTCCTCGCAGGGCAAGCGCGGCAATTAACGCGCTGATGGCAGCGAGTAAATCACCGTAGGCGATCGCAGATATCACTGGTCGTGGCAAAGACGGATCGACCTGTCCAACCACCAGCAAGGTAAAGCCCGCAAATCGAAAAACGTGCAAAAGTAGCAGTGGTAAAACGGCTTTTTCAAAGGGTAGCTTTGAGAGACTCGGTTGTACATACCAGAAAAATATCAATGTGTATACAATCAAGCCTATGGTGCTCTGAATGCCCAGGATAGTCCAGTTGTTCATGATGATCTACTATCTCCGCGCTTAAGTTGTCGGTATAAAATCATTGGAAATTTATCGTCTATCTTTTAATTAGGAACTGAACCGATAGGACAAGGTTTTCTGAATCATCAAAGACAAGGGAATCGCTGATTTTCATTGGCTAAATTCTCTTCGATGCGATTGTTTTACTGTGAGGATGGCGTCTTTAAGTGCCGCGCTAACGGCGAAATATGCCGTTAGCAGTGCAATCACAATCCGAAGCCAGTGAAGCGCTAGCCAGGTTGTCACTGTTGAAGCTAATTCGTCCGGTGTATAGCTTCCTGACATCGCCTGAAAAACAACCGGCACATGATAGATAGAAGTCATCACGCCGTTCACGATCCACAGACCCAGCGCGATCAGCCACAAATTCCGAACATTGCGTCTTGACCATGCCAGCCTTGTCGATAGAGCTAAAAACACCGTTTGAACTAGGGCGATGGGGATGATCGTCCAGGCAATCTGTATCCAATCTTGAGGGAAGGCTTGAATCAATTGTGCAGGCTCCAGGCTGCTCCAACGTAGGCCAAAAGTCACACCCACCATTAGCCCGATGCCTGCAAACATGCCCGTCGCAATCACGGCGATTGTGTTGACGTGCTGGGTGACTGAATATTTCATCTGGCGCTGTCCTAAATAATGGGAGCGTTAGCTCTAGGCGTTCTTATTCATTTGCTGAAAGAGGAATCCGGGTGCTAAGCGACTCATTAGCTTTAGCTGCGCCGACTGACCGGGAGTGATTTCGTCAGTATTGTGTTTGAGCCCTTTGATCATGGCTGCGACCAACTTTTCAGGCGATATGCGGGGGAATGACGGATCGAGGTCCGCCGCCAGCGGCGTATCGACCACCGGCGGCAACAGCTCCACCACTCGAACAGAAGTATTCGCCAGTTGCGATCGCAGGCTTTGGGTATAGGAGTGCAAAAATGCTTTGCAAGCGCTATAAACCGGGGCCGCAGCATAGGGAACGTAGGCTAACCCGGAGCTGACGTTGACAATCACCGACTCGCGTTTCAGCATCCCCGGCAAAAAATGGTGAACCAGGCGCACGGGGCCAGACACATCAATGTCGATTTCTTGCAGCTGTTTCTCCAGCGGGAAACTCTGGGTGACATCAAACGCGTGCATAATCCCGGCATTGTTGACCAACATATCTGTGCCGCCCGCCGCATCCATAACTTCGCGCAGGACGACAACAGCCGTCTCGTCAGCCACATCGCAGACCTGGGACGAAATATGGGGATGGTGGGAAGCTGCCGCCGCTAGCTTGGATTGATCGCGGCCAGTAATCACTACGTGGGCACCTTCAGAAGCGAGCGATCGCGCCATCGCCAATCCAATTCCTGAACCGCCGCCTGTGATGACGATGCGCTTGCCGTTTAGATCCATAGGGATAGTCCTTTAGCCAATAATGACCCGCTTAGTTAGCTTGCAAAACACAAGCCATTTAACTTGCAAAACAAGAGTAACTTTTTGGCTGGTAAAAAGCAAGCTATAATTCTGAAGCCCTTGAACCATCAGCAATGATCGATTTATGCCGACTGGCAAAGACACGCCGCGCTCAAACTGCCCGATTGCCTGCGCTCTAGATCTATTTAGAGGGCCGATGAACACTGGTGGTGCTGCGCAATGTACTTTTGGCTCAGCGCCGCACGTTTTCAAAAATTGCCGCTGCGGATGGCCTGCGCCGAACGACTATTGAACCTGGCGTCAGATGTTGATGAGAAAGGCACTGGCAAAAAGAAGCCTCCAGAGCATTTTCGGCGCGGCACGTTTGGCAACAAGTGTCGTTGCTGTGTGGCTGAGGATCATGCGGCGGCCGCACCCACAACTCTCGAGACAACCTCTGCCGTGGTGAGAATGGCGTGCGCATAGGTCGGGCCGTTGATCTCGTGGGCAGCATGCAGCGCTTCTGGAGACAAGGCCGCCGTTGCGTCGCGAACCAGAGTTACATGATAGCCAAGTTCGGCCGCATATCGTGCAGACGCTTCGGTACAAGTATTGGCGATCGCCCCGATGAAGATGACATGGGTGATCCCGCGTTGGCGCAGCTGCACATCAAGATCGGTATTGGCGAAGCTGGACGCCCCCCAGTGTTCTTTGACGATGATGTCGCCGGTTTCGGGACCGAACCCCTCGTACCATTCACCGCCCCAGCTACCCTCGGCGAACATTTGGTGTTCATGCGCCGCGGCCTGAAACGGTGTTAGGTGCGCCCAACCCTCAAAGTCGTTGGGGTGGTGCCGATGATGGGGCAAAATGAAAATCGGATGTCCGATCTCACGCACGGCCGCACGGAGCTTGACCAAGTTGGCATGAAGATCGACCGATTTGGAGACCTCGCTGAGGGCCGGCCACATCTTGCCCTCTTCGGCCAGGAAATCGTTATAAGGATCGACGCAAAGAAGCGCTGTTTGGTCTTTGGGGTATGTGATTTTTGTCATGGATCGTTCCTTTCCGGTGGAGTGAGGCGGGAAAATCCCGCACGTTTTGTTTCACAACATGACAGTTCAGCTAGCAAGGCAGGAGGTCACGATTAGGGGTAGGCGCACAGTAGCAAAACACAAGCCATTTAACTTGCAAAACAAGAGTAACTTTTTGGCTGGCAAAATGCAAGCTATAATTCCGAAGCCCCTGAACCATCAGCAATGATCGATTTATGCCGACTGGCAAAGACACGCCGCGCTCAAACTGCCCGATTGCCTGCGCTCTAGATCTATTAGGAGACCGATGGACGCTGGTGGTGCTGCGCGATGTGCTTTTGGCTCAGCGCCGCACGTTCTCAGACATTGCCGCTCATGAAGGCATCGCTACGAATACCCTGACTGACCGGCTAGAACGATTGATCGAGGCTGGTGTACTTGAGCGGCGAAGAGATCCACTCGATGGCCGCAGTCGTCGATATGTGCCAACCGAGAGTGGGCTGGACCTGATTCCGGTGCTGGTCGATCTGATGGTCTGGGGGAATAAGTACACGTCGGGGACTGGACCTGCCGAAATCGTGGCCCGTGCGGTTACGGATCGTGAAGCGTTACTGGTCGAACTGGTCGAACGTGCCCGCGAGTCTGACGACTAGTGCGATCGCACATCGCCACAGACAGGGTTGATGTTAGGAAACCAAGCATTGCTTGTAATTCAGCGCTAAAGTCGTCACGGCCAAGGGGGTGATGCCCACGGTGAAGGTGCAATGGGGGCGAGAGAATTTCTGGATTTATGGGGCTATTGTCCTGTTGACGGGAGACCACTTCTTCCACGAGTATCCCACACTCAACCGGGTATGTTTTCAGGAGTTTCTCGATGAAGTCCTGCCACGCCTGGCTAGCTTTAGATCCTGCCTTGATCCGAGCGCACTTGACGTGACAGACCGGCAACTCCTAACTCCTGCCACGCTTTCACCAGTCGTCGCTGGCTCCCCACACTCATCCCTAAACTGCGGGCACCCTGCCGCTGCACTTGCCTATAAGGTTTCGTCCCACGTGCTGCCATGAGCTGCTGAATTATACGCATTCGCTGTTGCACATAAGCCGGCAGTTCCCTGCATGAACTAGCGCCCACTGATCATCATCCGTTTCAGGCATCCTCAGAGCAAGCTGCGTTACAGGAGCAGCGACAAGGGGAGCTGATATCTGTTCGCTTGCAGGATCCATCGCGCAATCTCGATTCGATTCAATACCTGATGATAGGAGGAGCGCGGTCAAATACCGTGGAACCTTTTCTTTGAGTCCACATTCTCAAACCCCCGCAACATCTCGATCTCATCCCTTACAGTCCAAGCAAATTCCCAAAGGTGCGGTCAAATACCCTGGAATTTTAACCCCTCAATCTGCGGTCAATTTGCGCTCTACAACCCTTAAAAGGCGGGTTACATTGCTCAAACACCCTCGCAGCAAGCATCCCAAGATCGACCGTCGCGGTCAAATAGCCGCGGATCTCGGTCACTTATCCCCGTACGCGACACCACTACAATGCATCCTTACATGTTTAGCACTACCTAGTTGTTTTGGGTGTTATAGATTTGATGGTAGGCAAGTAAGGTAGGTAAATTGTGAAAAGGCTACCTTGATTGCACTCACTACTGACTTGGATTTGCCCGTGATGTCGCTGTGCGATCGCCTGAGCGATAGCAAGTCCTAATCCTGTCCCTCCAGTTTTACGGGAACGATCGCTATTCACCCGATAGAAGCGTTCAAAAATGCGGCTTTGTTCTTTGGCAGGAATGCCAACACCGGTATCTTTGATGGTGATGGTGGCAGAGCGGTCTTGGTTTGCTAAACTCACGAGGACTGAGCCACCTGGGTGCGTGTACTGAATCGCATTGGCGATCAGGTTTGACACCAAGCGATAGAGCTGGGATTCATGCCCCGTAACGTAGATTTCCGTGTCAGGCAGCAGGCTGCTAAGGTGAATGTCATCCGTGGCCGCTAACTCAGCCAACTCCTCGGTTAAGTCGGCAACAATATCGTTCAGGCAGCAAGGTTGAGGGAGTTTGGTGATGGTTTCTTGTTCCAGGCTGGTGAGCAAGAGCAGATCGGCCACTAACTGGCTGAGGCGACGACCCTGACGCTCCACGGTATGCAACAACACGGGTACCTGTGTCGTTTGTTCTGGAGGCAGGCGGAGAATAGCTTCCACCGTGGCAAGGAGACAGGCGAGGGGCGATCGCAACTCATGGGCCGCATCGGCGGTGAACTGCTGTTGTTGCTGGTAGGACTGATAAATCGGCTGCATGGCCAGCCTCGACAGCCCCCAACTCGCGATCGCAATCAACCCCAACGCCAGCGGCAAGCTGCCGAGGAGAATCCACTGCAATCGCTGGAGTTCGGCATCAAAGGGTGCCAGGGTGCGCCCCACCTGCAGATACCCCCAGGAAGGATGTTCATGGTGTGTCTCACCGGGTGCGTGGGCGTGGGCCGCGCTGTGCAGAATGGTAGTGAACTGGCGATAGCGGTGGCCGTCTTCCGATTGTAGGGTTTGCCAGGAGGCCGGATTGAGGGTGGCAGTCAGTGGTTGCGGCTGATTGGGCGAAAAGGCCAGCAGGTTGCCCTGATCGTCGAATACCCGAATGTAGTAGGTGGTGCGATCGCTAATCCCGAGTGTGTGACGTTGAATGAGAGTGGAACTTGGCTCACAGGGCTGCTCTGCAATGCAGAGGTCAGGAAAGATTTGCTGTAAAAC
>JBARXP010000439.1:0-1683 GCA_049647405.1 Elainellaceae cyanobacterium
CCATCTATGTTCACGAAGATTTATGTCTGTTTATACTCTGTTGTGCTTCAGATTGTAAAGAGTCCATGCGAAATGTATGTGACCATCGTTGGCGAAAGATTTCGTAGAGCACCATGCCAGTGGCTACCGAAGCGTTTAAACTCTGGGTTCGCCCTACTAGTGGCACAGAGATAAGAACATCACAGCATCGTTGAGTGCGCATTCCAAGACCTTCACCCTCCGCACCCACGACAATCACCGTTGACTGATCAAATTTGACGGTGTGGGCATGGTCACTCGCCTCCGAGGTCGTTCCATAAATCCAAAATCCCATACTCTTCAAATCTTCTAGGGCTTGGGCAAGATTGACCACTCGTGCAATCGGTAAACTTTCGAGGGCTCCAGCGGCAACTTTTGCGACGGTAGAGGTTACTCCGGCAGCACGACGTTGGGGAATAATCACCCCTTGAGCCCCAATTGCTTCCGCCGTACGAATGATGGCACCTAGATTATGGGGATCGGTAATGCCATCTGCTGCAATCAAGACTGGATGCTGGTTTGCTTGTTTGGCTCGCTCGACCAACTCTGCGATGTCAAGATAAGCGTAGGGGGCTGACTGGGCAGCCACTCCTTGATGAAGCCCGCCTTTGGTCAACTGATTGAGTCGATCAAATCCTACTTCATCAATAACGGTTCCGTCTTCTTTTGCCTGAGCAATTAGTGTGAAAAAGCGGGGATCGTAGCGTAGACGAGATGTCACCCAAATGCGATTAAGTGGTCGCTTCCCTTCTAGTGCCGCGAGTACTGGGTGCTTGCCGTAGATGAGATCTGAGTCATCTTCTTCAGATTGGGGATCATGATCTTCTGCGTAGGAATCATGTCGCGAGCGTTCTCTGTTCCATTCCTCTCGCCTCTGATCTGTTCCTGAAGAAGCATTTCGCTTCCACTCTACTGATTTTGATGGCCGTGATGGCCGTGATGATGGCCTTGATGGCCGATCGCTCTCTCCGTCACGGCGCGATCGCACTAACCTAGGTGGCCTTGGCTTAGAATCTGCAGACTTTGAATAGCCTGACCGAGAAGGTCTAGATTCAAAGGAGTCAGGCGAATCTGACGCAGAATCTTTAAACCTGGGCTTACCGGGTTTTGCCTTTGAGGGAAATGGCTTCTTGCGTTGAGGACGCGAGTCTGATTGCTGCGAACGATTGATCTTGGGAAACGACTTGCCGCTTTTGGATTGGGGGCGTTTAGGAGTCATGATGCCTTGTTCCTGATATCTGAGGAAGGTTAAAATCCTCACTGGGAGAGGTAATAGATAAATACTGTAAAAGCTCTGTCAGTCTTTCTGGGTTTGTCAGGTAGAGATATCCAATGAGAGATTCAAACCCAGTTGCACGCTGATACGTTTCGAGATTAATTCGGCGAGGAGACTTAGAGGTTGAATTGCGTCCTCGACGCACCCAATCAAGTTCATCGGGAGTTAAGAGCGATTCGAGCACTTGCAGTAGCTGCGACTGATGCTCAGCCCTAACCCACTCAACAACCTGATTATGATACAGGTTGAGACGCTTGGGTGGCATTAAAAAATGCAGCCGAACATAAAGCTCATAAACTGCATCCCCGATATATGCCATCGCCGCTGGTGAAAGTCTCCGAATTTCGGCAGGGGTTATCACCCTAACTTCCCCCGGTTACAAACCCTTA
>JBARXP010000440.1:0-22048 GCA_049647405.1 Elainellaceae cyanobacterium
TCCAATCGACGGATCGACCAATCTAAGACCTTGAGACTGAAGTTCAGTAATGAGACGTTGCTTATTCATGGATTCAGACGTAGAGAAAACAGTTCGCACAGAAAATCAGTTTGCACAGTCGGCTTGCACAGTCGGCAATGGCGATCGCATCAAGAACTCCGCCATGCTGATGTATTGGATACTTGGTTGACTGACAAAACTTGTGTCCCCTCACCCCCAACCCCTCTCCCAGCGGGCGAGGGGAGCCGATCAAAATTCTTGTTCCCTCTCCTCTTGGGAGAGGGCTAGGGTGAGGGGTTTTCCAGAATCTGCGCATAAGTTTTGTCAGTCAATGAGATTGAATACTTGTTAAATGAAGCTCAATCACTCAAATAATTGCCGCATCGCCATGACGAGTGGCTCGGGTTTAGTCAATGCTTCGATGCAATCAAATTCGATGCAATCAAATTCAATTCACTCAAGATCGAGATGAGGAAGAAGATTGAGAGGTATTTTCAAACTCAGACGAGGGTAAATCGTAGGGCTGACGGTTCAGCTCGTTATCCGTCCGATTTAAGTCAAGCTTATGTTCAGACTGTTCTGCTGCACTCCCTCGCACCGAAGTCTGCACGACATTCCAAGGCGTCGCGTTGAGCTGAAGCTGAAGCAAATCTGGGCGAGAATAGTGACCCACCGAGTCCATCATGCGCTTCCGCTTTGTGATTAGCGAAAAATCTAAGTCGGCGATCGCCAATCCTTCTCCTTCTGCAATCGGCTCACAAAGCGGAACCCCTTCAGGGCTGATAATCGCGGTATAGCAACCGCCACTGAGCACCCGATGCAGCTTCTCATCTTCAGTAATCTGATGCTTTTGCTCGGGCGTTAACCACCCCGTCGCATTGACGACAAAACATCCAGCCTCTAGGGCATGATGGCGCATGGTCACCTCTATCTGGTCGCCAAAAATCTGCCCCACCATCGACCCAGGAAACTGCCCACAGTGAATCTGCTCATGCTGAGCCATGAGAGCGTAGCGTGCCAGAGGATTATAGTGCTCCCAACAGGCCAGCGCTCCCACGCGCCCGACGGCGGTATCAAGCACCTTAAGTCCGTCTCCGTCTCCCTGGCCCCAAACCATGCGCTCATGGTAGGTGGGCGTTATCTTGCGCCGCTTGAGCAGCAACGTTCCGTCAGCATCAAAAATAACTTGCGTGTTGTAGAGCGATCCGGCATCTCGCTCGTTGATACCTAGCACCACCACCATGTCATAGGAACGTGCTGCTCGACTGATCGCATCGACAACAGGCCCAGGAACGGTCACAGCCTCTTCGTAAAGCTGCATATGAGCCTTTCCCATCAGCACCGGGGGCTGCACAAACGAAAAGTAAGGGTAATAGGGGATAAATGTTTCAGGGAAAACGACGAGCCGCACTCCTTCATGAGCCGCTTTGGCGATCGCCTCAAGCACTTTCTCAGTCGTCCCGTCGCAACTATATAAGACCGGGCTCATTTGAACCGCAGCTACTCGAACCGTCTTAGAATCATTCATTTCTCTCGCGTCTTACCTGCTTGAGACTGCAGTTTCGAGATAAGGACAAGGAGAGACATTCGTAAAATAGCGATTCGTAGAATGATGAATCACTCTAGTCGATCTCTCCCTGCCTTAGAATTTACGAGGCGTGGCTGATGCCCAATACTGTTGCCTAATACGGATGCCTAATACTGTTGTTACCCAATACCGTGGCTCAATAACGCTACATTAGTGTCGATATAACCGCTTCAACCTGGCTCAATCCGGTTGACATCATGACTTGCCTCGTCATTTACATTGTCCAGGTATCAAGGATGAACGCTCCATCCTTGCGATGCAGCAAAACAATATCCAACACATCAAGAGGACTAATCGGCTGAATGCCTGGAATGAGCGAAGGCTCACCATGTCCATACAGAGCTTGGAGAGCGAAGCGGCAAGCATAAACCTTCCCTCCCTCTTCCATGACCTTAACCAACTGATTGTTCATCGCTAAGTGTCCCGGAAAAGCTTCGTCGCCAAGCTTTGGAAACCCTCTCTGAACTCCCAACGTCACCCCTGGGCCATACAGCAAAACAGAAGTCTCAAATCCCTTACGAATCAAGCGAGTGGCTTGCAGCAAGTTCACCAAACCAATCGAACCCTCAAAGGCGACCGTATGAAAGGTCACTAGAGCCTTTTCACCAGGATCTGCCTGCACATCGGGGAAAACTTTTTCTTCGTAATTGACGAAAAAGTCGCCAGCCTTGTGAGCCGGAGTTGTTACTTCAGGCATGATCGAAATTCCTCACAAAATACTTTCTATAAGTTCCAAAAGAAACGTACTCTCCGCTCTTGTGACATTGCGTGAAACTAGCAGCGCTGCTCATCTTTTCTCACGGGTGTAACTCCCGCGATCGCCATATAGCAGACTTACTGCTTGCAACGTCAGCTCGGAGAAGTAGCTGTCCTAAAACCTTATGGGGGATATCCACGATCTCTTGTATTAACAATTACAAAAGCTCCAGAACTGCTCCAATCAATAGGGAAGCTGTCGTCATCCCAGAATGTGGCCTGTTTTCTCGTTGCGTCGTGAGGTCTTTCCTATCACTTTCAACAGGGTGTTAAATTCAGTTCTAACCTCGGGTCTATTTAGATGACTTCGATTCATCACAGAAACCTGAGATCACTTTTTTATATCTTTTCTCCTGTAATATTGCTGTAGCCGCAGCAGACCAAAGCTGCTGCTGATTCATCGCAAGCAAATGATGTGAGGTAGACAATATGGGTTTCTTAGGTAAGCTATTTGGAAGAGATGAAGAGAAAAAAGCGGCTGCGGCACCCAAAATAGAGGTGAAGCAAGTCTCTGTAGAGAAATCTATTCCTCCTGAAAAAGTTGGACTAGACGGCAACTTTGATGAAAGTGGATTAGCGAAGCGCGTCGCGAAAGCGCTAGATGATGCAGGTATTTCAGACGAAGTAGGTCTGTGGGTTGCTCAGAGAGACAGCACTGTTGTCTTGAAATACAACGAAGATGCCAAGAGCACGTTGAGCCGTGCTGAGCAGGTCGCCAAAGGCGTTGATGGGGCGACTGCTGTAGAAACCGTGCCCAACAGCTAGTCAGCATGGCTAGTTAGCCGATGATGGGGTTCGGTCTTTCAATCGAATAATAAACGAATTCATAAGCCAGGTTGTTTCATTGAGGAATCGTCTGGCTTTTCTATTGAATACTCTTTCTATTAAATACTCCTTCTATTGAAGACAATTCGATTCTCCGGATGGAGCAGCGTTAAGTATGTGGTCAAAACTAAAAGAAACGGTGTGTGCCCTTCGGCGGGGGGCACACACTCACATCGCATCGTTCAATTATGGCTACCTACTTATCAATGTAAGAGGATGTTTGAGAAGTCGTCAATGCGACTTCAGATCCCCCCTAGCCCCCCTTGAAAAGGGGGGAGCCGGAATCAAAGTCCCCCTTGAAAAGGGGGATTTAGGGGGATCAGTATTGTTCCAGCGTGTTGTTTAATACTTTTCAAACATCCTCTAAATAAAGTGCTTGCAATACAGCAATCAGTTAACTTATACAAATGATATACCTCTATCATTTAAGCCATTCTAGTGTCGTTTTTTTCAGAAGCTTGACTTGATTTTTCTACTGCATTTCATCTTGAAATATAGCCGTCTCATATGAATTGTGAAATAGATTGTGAAAGGTGGGGCGGGCAGTGCTCGCATCACCTCTCACACATCATTTAGAATCGCGATAGATGGATAAGAATAAGGCTTTTGCTTTAATCGCTATTGCTTCAGTAACAGTTCTGCTTCGTGTAGTTGGGTGCCCCAAACTCGTCTCCACAAAACACTCCAAAGAATAATAGTCGTGCTGATGCTAAACCCTCCAGCAATGATAAATTCGCTAATGACTGGCTGCACTCCCAGAGCGATAACCATCTCGGAAACGGCTAGGTAGGCAAAGTATAGAAAAATGCTCAGCTCTATCCAAGACCCAATGGCGGTGAATTGGGCCAACCCACGAGGGTCTCTAAATTTCTTTTGTTGCCAACGACGGCGAAGGGCGATCGCCGGCCAAGCACTAAGCATCACCAAGCTAAACACAACAAGCCCGACGAGGGGAAAGCTTCCTAAAACCTGAGCTTGAGTCCATTGAGCGGTGGCAGCGGTTTTGCCGGGGCCTGTGACTAGAGCATCGATGGAGACAGCCCAAACTGCGGCCCAAAATTTGGAGTGCTTAGACAAAAACTGATAGAGAAAATCTTTTTCTTCGTCGCTATCGTCATCGTCATCGGCGTTGAATCCCGCAATTTCTCGAATGACTTCTGCAATAAACCAGACCATCACGAGAAACCCAGCGCCATAAATTCCGGCTTTGAGTGAGGGAAAAGAACTAGCCGCATACCATAGACCAATGAGTCCAATCATGGGAAAGACGGTATGGGTGAAGCCGATCGCTGCTGCCCAGGTCAAGGCGTCTCTAATATGCTCAAATCGGCGAAATCTTCCAATGGTGGCGATGACAGCATCGGCGGCGATGCCGATGCCAATTGCACCGTTGATGAGAAGATATTGCAGATTATCGGAAGCATGGAGCACAACGATCAAAATTCCTATGGAGTCACAACTGGAAATCTGGACACTCTTAACCTTTTGGCTGTGATTGCCCTCACATGAGGATAGCGTGAATCTCCTAATCTCAGGTGTTTGACTGACTCTGACTGCATGAAGCTAAAGGGCGATCGCCACCCAAGCGCCAGCCATCTCATTTCTAGACTCACAATCTCGCACAGAATCTACTTTTAACTTTACTTTTGAGTCTTATTTTGAGATAAATGAAAGGCGATCGCTTCTTATTCTTAATCTCGTTTTTATATAGAGTCTTGTCTCAAGACCGATAAACGCATACAAGTGATTGTAGAATTTACTCAAATTTTATTTATTTCTGTGAGATTTAAAGATGGGCTTGTTTGATGCATTTCGAGATGGTGGTGTAAAAGAAAGTCAGCTCACTCTTGGCCCAGCCGAAGGGTTTGCAGCAGTTATGCTTCTTGTTGTCGCTTCAGATGGTTATTTGGCAGATGACGAAATTCGTCTTTTGAATACAACCCTGAGCCGAATGAGACTCTTTCGCAGCTATTCTGATGATGTGATGCGGCGCATGTTTGATAATCTGTGCGGCATCTTGCGTCGAGATGGCGGTGCGGCTCTATTTGAGGCTGCGATCGCCACGTTGCCTCACGATCTTTACGATACGACGTTTGCTATTGCTACAGATTTGGTGCTTGCTGACGGTCAGGTGACAAAAGAAG
Source organism: Elainellaceae cyanobacterium (assembly GCA_049647405.1). GTDB lineage: Bacteria > Cyanobacteriota > Cyanobacteriia > CAKZMO01 > CAKZMO01 > CAKZMO01. Next base: position 5,314 of record JBARXP010000440.1, read on the forward strand.
AAGAAGATTTGCTCGGTAGTTTATGTCGAGCTTTGTCACTACCGGAAGCTCTTGTTCAGCAGGTGATTCAAGTCATGATGATTAAGAATAAAGGATAGACGTAAGGGGGGATGGCTGGTCGCTCTATGGCAATGGGGTTGAGCCACGGGGGCGATCGCAGTCATTTGGGGTTAGCAGGTCGCAACTTATCTAAAGAAGGACGGATTTGCGAGGGTAGGCAACCTGCGTTGAGAGGGTAGCCAAGGAACCCAAAAATATTAAGCGATGATAGAGATATTAAGTACGGCAATTAATCCTGGAAGGTGCCATGACTTCGATTAAGGTCAATCATCAGGAAAGAATAAAAATTGGGAATATAGAAACTGTTGTCTATCAGCGCCCTGATCACTCTTATCTTATAGATATCAGGCCAATAGCTAAGACTCTTGATGTTGACCTCCGGCGGCTGGCAGCATTCCTTTCAGAAGCTACCAATGCACGGCGAGGTGATGGTTCTGGAGTACCCATGATAGAAGAAGTTATTGTGTCTTCCCAGCATAAAAAAGTGGAGAAAGGATGGGGAATTACACCTGAAGGAATGATTGCTTTTTTGCAGTGGCAAGTTGAGCAAGGCAATAAAAATGCATTGACCCTTCTTGCCGATATATGTTTTGTAGGAATGACTCAATTTCTTGACCAAATTTTTGAAAACTCTTTTCCAGGAGGTGAAGATACTCAGATTTCTAAAACAGAAGTAGATAACTTAAAAGAGTTTTCGGAATCTGAATACGCCCATCATCCTGTTTGGCAGGCTTACTCGGACTCAAAGCGGGAACGAGAAGAGGTGTATCGTCGCCTTGCAAATTCCTAGATTTCTGACCCGCAAAGATATCTTAATGATTCATGCTGATCAGATTAACTGCTTTGGTGGATCACCAGGACTGAGAGATGAAGGACTGTTGGATTCAGCATTGGCTCAACCGCAAGCTACATTTGGCGGAGAACTACTGCATTCCACGATTTCAGAACAGGCTGGAGCGTACCTCTTTCATTTAGCAATGAATCATCCATTTGTAGACGGCAATAAGCGAACAGCATTTGCGGCAATGGATGTGTTTTTACGGATGAATAGTTATTGCCTGAATCTGAAAGACGATGAGGCTTATGAGTGTGTCATTCAAGTTGTAAGAGGTGGCTTGAGCAAGACTGATTTGATGAGTCGATTGGCGGAAGTTGTGTTTCGCAATTAAATTAGCGATCGCCACTACCCCTGTTTCATCTGGAGAAATCTCTGCTTTGAGGCTAAAACTAAGGAGAATAGCTCCTTTTGCCGTAGCCCTATGATTGAAACCGTTGTTGGTGCGATCGCCAGTCCTATTTTTGAGCAGCTTCTCAATGTGGGGGGAAGTGTTGCGAAGGAAATTAAGGGTGCGAAGGATGATGTGAGTGCGATTAATAAGCGACGGGAGGCGTGTCGGCGCTATGAGCAGCGGTATGGCGATCGCCACGGACGCATCAAAATTATGCCGGGGTTGATGAAGGAGGATGTGCCGCTGGAGTCGGTGTATACGGCGGTGAAGCTCTTGGATGATAGGAGCTTGCGGTACTTTCGGACGGAGCAAGATTTGGAGGAGGCGTATCGACAGTCGGCGCGTCGAAGTTTTCAGGTGGGAACTGACGAGCGGCTGGATGGGATGGAGGTGGCAAATCAGAAGCAATTTTTGATGGTGCTGGGTGGGCCGGGGATTGGTAAGTCTACGTTTCTGAAAAAGCTGGGAATGGAGGCTCTGAAGACGGAGAGTCAGCTTACGTGGGGGCGAATTCCTGTGTTTATTGAGCTGAAGGAGTTGAGAGAGTCTGACATTGACCTTGTGGAGATTATTGCCAAGGAGTTTGAGGTGTGTGGGTTTCCGGCGGCGAGTGCGTTTGTGGCTCAGGCGCTCGGCAAGGGAAAGCTCTTGGTGTTGTTTGATGGGTTGGATGAGGTGCCGAAGCTCAACCTCAACGTGGTGACGGAGCGGATTGAAGATTTTGTCGATCAGTATGACGGCAACTGTTTTGTAGCATCGTGTCGGATTGCGGCCTACAGCAGCAGTTTTAGGCGATTTACCGATGTCACGATTGCTGAGTTTGATGATGAGCAGATTGAGCAGTTTATTCGACGGTGGTTTACGTCGGAGCTTGATCAGAATAATCAAACTGCCGATAAATATTGGGAGTTGCTGTCTCAGCCTGATCACAAAGCCACGAAGGAACTGGCACAAACTCCATTGCTGCTGACGTTTTTGTGTTTGGTGTATGACCGAGAGCAGACCTTGCCGCCAAATCGCAGCACATTGTATGGTGATGCGCTGAATATTTTGCTGAAGGAATGGGCAGCACAGAAGCGGTTGGATCGCGACCCAATTTATGAAGGATTTCATCCTGCGCTGGAAAAAGAATTGTTAGCCCAGATTGCTTACGACAGCTTTGAGGAAGATCGGCTTTTCTTTTCACAAACTGAAATTACGACCCAAATTGCAGAGTTTCTAGCGGATACGTTGGATGCGCCGAAATATCTGGATGGAGAAGCGATCTTAAAGGCGATCGAAGTGCAGCAAGGGTTACTGGTTGAACGGGCTACCGATACCTATTCGTTTTCGCATTTGACGATTCAGGAATATCTGACGGCTCACTATATTGTGGCCAATGACCTGATTGAAGAGACGGTTGAGCAATATGTTTTAGAAGATCGCTGGCGCGAGGTCTTTTTGCTGATTGCAGGACTTGTGGGTCAAAAACAGTTGCAAAAGCTTTTGGCAGAGTTAGAGCAATCCACCTATATGCATATTGCAAAAAGTCAAAAGCTAGAAACCTTGATTCAATGGGCTGACCACATTACAAATACGACGTGTAAAAGCGTCAGCACAAGAGCCTCAGCATTTTATGTCGCCATCGCCAGAGCCAGCGCCAGCGCCAGATACGGAGCCAACGCCCGCCCCATCGCCAGCGCCAGAGCCAGCGCCAGAGCCATCGCCAGAGCCAGCGCCAGCACCAGCGCCAGCGCCAGCGCCAGCACCATCGCCAGCACCATCGCCAGCGGCAGAGCCAGATACGGAGCCAGCGCCAGAGAACTCGACAATGACATCGACAATGACATTGAAGCGACTAATCAGCTAAGTGAGCTTGAAGTTTTTGAAACCCGTAGTCTAAGTGATTTGCCAAGGCAACTTTTGGATTTAAAGGACAAGATGCCTGGCGAAACTGCTTCACGTGGAGAATGGAGGCAATGGGCTGATGAGTTGGAACGAGTTTGGCTTGATGGTTTTGACTTGACAGAGGAAATGGTTACATTAACGAAGGACGATGCAAAGGCTCTAGCAAATTATCGCTACATCACTAAACATGCAAAGGCTCTAGCAAATTACCTCTACATCACTGAACTATTGATTCGCTGCAAGGAGTCGGCGGTTCGGGTGTCTAAGCGTGAGTGGGAGGAGATGGAGGCGAGATTGTTGACTTTGAAGGGATATTCGAGGAGCTGATGTAAGGCTGGACTTTGTGACTCCTCTTCTCAAATCTATGAAATCTTGAACCTAACCCACTTGTGCGATGACTTGCCCAATCTCTTGCGGAGTCACACCTGTTGCCAGCATTGCTCGAATCAACAGCTCAATAGAAACTGACGCATCACCGTTTTCAGCATTCGCAACACGGGGCTGACTCGAATGCAGTTTGTTTGCCAATTCTGTTTGAGTCATGGATTTTTGCCGCCGTTCTTTTAAGTAACGACTGAGTGCGAGTTTGATTTCAACAAGCGTTGTTTCTTGTGGAGTGAGGTCTAAAAATTCTGAGACAGTTCCAACTTTCCAGCCTTTGGCCTCTAGCTTTTGCCTCTTATCTTCATCCATCTTTCTAAGCTTCCTTATCTTTTTTAATCAGTCACGTCTAATGTAGATTCGCATTTTGGATTCTTTCAATACTGGAAACACTATCAAAAGGCTTCTGGCTGCGCTATTTTCCCGCCCCGCGAATCAATTGCGGGCTAGTTTGAGAAGCCCACTAAAAGTGGGCTGATGACCTTAAAAAAATGTCTCAGTCCGTTTTAACGGACTTGTTGCCCATAGCCCACAATTGATTTGTGGGCGTTGCTGTGGTTGAGATGAAGGCTTGTGGTACAAATCTATCTGCATCAGATGCCAGTCTTCTTTTACAAGGAACAATGCTGACATCATGATATGTTCGCTTAGATTAACTGTGTATCACGCAAATAATCAAAAACCTGTAATTCTTGTCATGAAAGAGTTCTAGAGTCTATCGATCAATAATGGACTAAAAATGGACTAAATTTTAGGCCGCTTTTCTCACCGAAAATCCGCTCATTGGGAGGCGATCGCCACCATCCTCTTCTCTCAAAACGAGACTCACGCGCTCGCATATAGACTTTTTGTAAGGAAATGAGTCCAAGATTGAGACACAACTGTGAGGGCGATCGCCCTTTTCACATGGCTTAATCTATTTATTTAGAGCAACCTTGATATAAGAAACTGTTTTGCCAGAGAGCAAAAGTCCTCAGATTTATAGCCAATGCCTGGATAATATAGCAATCCTATATGGGTCGTGATCATTGGAGCGAGATGAACCTACTCTACTGCTCACACACAATTCACAAGCGATTTAGGTCGCTATATATTTATGGAATTTTATATTTTTCGAGTGCTCTTTCCTGCTGTATTGCTCGATGTTGCACTCACGGTTGGCCTTCTAAAGGGCAATGTTCCGAGAAGAAATAGAAACGCGCTGAGCGCATTCGCTACAGCACCTCTGTATCTCGCTGCAGCTCTAGTATGGATAGTGTTTTTTGGTCTTGGAGATCCACGATTTCAAGGGCAAGGTGTATTAGGCTTGATGGTCTTGTGGATGTTAGGCATAACTTTCACGATTATTCGCTTATTTTTTGGATTAGTTCTTTTCCTCATCTTGAGACGCAGGTAACAGTCGCCATAATTCCATGCACATCAGAAGCAACTTAGCCGTTTCACGGCCAAAGAACTCCTTCAGTTTGAATCGTGACTTTATCCTGTCTTATAAATAGACTCAGATGCTATAAAATGGACTCAACTCAAGCAAGTAAGTCCAGCTATAAGATTGTGCTTTATGCGCATAGGCTTTATGCGCATAGAGTGATTGTTGCGATCGCCAAAACTCTGCTTTAGCGTGAATAGGTATCCCTTCGCAAACTCAAACCTATGGTTCAGATCTTGATGGGCATCGCCGCCCTACTTGGAGGGCTTGCCGTCGCAGGTGGAGCCTTTGCCTCCCACGCACTCAAAGACAAACTGAGCGATCGCGCCCTCGAAATTTTTGAAACCGGAACCCGCTACCAGATGTATCACGCCCTGGCTTTGCTGCTGGTCGTTGTGCTGTTGACCCAGAGCCAAGCCGCTCAGACCTGGCTCAACAGTGCAGGCATCGCCTTCATCGTCGGCACGGTCATTTTTTCGGGGAGCCTCTACGCCCTCAGCCTTTCGGGGATCAAATGGCTCGGAGCCATCACCCCTATTGGTGGCGCGGCCTACCTGATTGGCTGGGGCTGTTTGGCGATCGCCGCTTTTTCCTTCAAATCTCCGCTCTAGCGGCCATACTCATGCAGCATCGGAGCCTGTCCCGGTTTCCAAAGCCAAACACTCTCCACCCCTTCCGCATTGCGACTCCACGGGTCAGTCTTCTTGCGGCTCCAGCCATAGGGGTCAACCAAGACCTTATTTGAGCGCCCCACAAAGCGCCGTACTCCAAAATGCAGGTGCGGCCCGGTGCTGCATCCCGTATTGCCCGATAGGCCAATCACCTGCCCAGCCGTTACCCGGTCACCCGATCGCACATCGACACGACTCAGGTGAATATACTCCGTCTCATAGCGATCGCCCGTTTCTGCCTCATGCTCTAAATACACATAGAGTCCTGTGGTCATCTGGTTGAGCGGCGGGCAGAAAAACGCGTCTCCCTCTCCCGCAAACCTGACAATTCCATCGGCGACAGCCAAGAGTGGCGTGCCTTCTGGCGTGCCCCAATCGTAGCCCGCATGACCATCAATGCCTGCCCCCGGACTGCCCACCGACAGGCGATCGCCCTGCCAATTCACCACATAGCCATTCGCATCAACAAACTGACGCGGCGTATCATGATCAAAATAGTTGGTCATTAAAAACTCGTGTTCAAAGGGCTTTTGCAAAAGCGCCACCGCAGGCATTCCTTCCGGCTTTTGGGGAGAAGGCAGTTGAGTTAAGCGAAACTCTCCGGCCTGCCGACTGCAAACGCCATCGGCCTTTGCCCGCCCTGAAAACAAATTTCCTACCTTTCGCCCCTGGTAAGTAATGCCAAACCCCTGTTGATTAGGAGGCTCTAAGTTCAAAGACATGCGGTTGTTTTTCATTTCTCCGCTAAGACGAGCAACCGTGTGTGCTCCATCCCAAATCCACGGCATCGTGCCCTCAAGGCGATCGCCCTCTTGCACCAACAGCGTCGAACCTGTGCCCCTTACCTCACACCGTCCCTGCGCCGACCAATATTGTGGAAACTGAAGCAGCCAAGTGTGACTCGCAGCCGCGCCATCGATTGGCACCTCGACTGGCACTTCAACATCGGCTGCACGTTGTTCAAACTGCCCAGCCGGGATGAGCGCCGGATGAAAAATGCAGCTCATCAGGGTTGCCACCCCCATCAACACGACCCACCGCATCAGCCGCCGCCAAGCCTGCATCTTGCTCTCAAACTCCGCATCACGTTCTCAAACCTGTTCTTTCAAGCACCTGTCTAAGTCTGTCCGATGCCTTCCTATCGTTGTCTTAATCTTGATTGCACGGTTCAACCGTTATCCGACTGGCTCTTATCCGATTCGATGGATGCAGCGTCGATTGAAGCGAGATGGGCTACACCCAGCCCAGCCAAAACTACCCAATCTCATCCTGGCACTCCCTCTTATTGCTACAGCGGCCTTTGTCCAGCAACCGGAGCCCTTTTGACATTGCCGCGCACCCCTGTGGCTGAGGCGATCGCCCAATGCCTGATGCAGCAGCTTGCCCAAGACCCGCTCTATCACCAAGAAGGAAAAATGTACGGCATCCTCATCGTGCGATCGCCCCAGTCTTCCTTACAGCCTTCCTCACAACTATCCTTACAGCTATCCTTTCCTGAGAATGCCCAATCCTCACGCCACGATGCAGTCTCAATCTCTGAAGCTGACCATACTAATCCAGATGCGCTAAATCTTGATGCACCAGATATTAATGCCCTAGACCTTAATTCATCAAAGATTGACGAATTCTACGTGCTCAAAGCCTTCTCCGGTCTGCTCAATCGTCAGAGCCATCACCAAGGCTGGGTGCCCCCCATTCCCGGACGCGGCCAGGTCGCCCTCGCAGAAGCCCAGACCCTGACCCAACTCGACGCCATCAAACACCAGATTCTCGCCCTAAAGTCCTTGACCGAACGAGGCCAATACACCGCACTCCAGCAGCAACACGACCAAGAACGGCAACACCTGCGCGATCGCCACCAGCAGCAAAAGCGCGATCGCCATCAGCAGCGCAGCCAGCTCCAGCAATCCCTAACTGGGGAAGAACTTCAGCAAGCCCTCCAAGACCTCAACCGAGCCAGCCAGCAAGACGGCATCGAGCGCCGCAACCTCAAACATGCGCAAGACGAGGCGATCGCCCCTCTCCGTCAGCGCATTCAACAGGCAGACCAAGACATTCGTCAGCTCAAACAGCAGCGAAAATCTCTCTCTCAACAGCTCCAGGCTCAAATGCACGCCGCCTACCAGCTCACCAACTTTGCCGGAACCTCAACCTCCCTTGAGGCAATCACCCACCGCCCCCTACCCACCGGAACAGGCGACTGCTGCGCTCCCAAACTGCTCCACTACGCCGCCACCCACCACCTCATCCCGATCGCCATGGCCGAATTTTGGTGGGGAAGCGCGACATCTCATTCATCAGACTCCAGCTCCAAAATTCCAGGCACATTCTACGGAGCCTGTACCGAACGCTGCCAGCCCATCATGGGCTTTCTCCTTTCAGGGCTTTCGTCCCAATCCAATTCTGCTCAACTCACTGATCCCCCCGATCTGCCTCAAGCCCCGGCTCAATTTGATCTGCCCATTCTCTATCAAGACGACTGGCTCATCGCCATCCACAAACCCGCCAACCTGCTCTCCGTTCCTGGTCGCCACCTCGCCACCCAAGACAGCGTTCTCACCCGCCTCCAGCAACAGTTTCCCCAAACCGATTTCACCCCAGTTCACCGACTCGACCAGCCCACCTCTGGCATCCTTCTCTTCGCCAAAACCCCAGAAAGCCACCGCCACCTTAGCAACCAGTTTCAGCAGCGCCAGGTTGACAAAACCTACGAAGCCCTGCTGCCGCACCCGCCATCTTTGCCTGAAGGAACCATCGACCTCCCGCTTTGGGGCGACCCTGGCGATCGCCCCCGGCAATGCGTCCACACCACCCGTGGCAAACCCAGCGTCACCCACTATCGAGTCATCGCTCATCCGTCCCAGCTTGAAACCTCAGACTCTTACACCCGCATTGAATTCACCCCCATCACCGGGCGCACCCACCAGATTCGAGTTCATGCGGCCAGTGCCCAAGGCTTAGGCACTCCTATTGTGGGCGATCGCCTCTACGGCTGCGTTCTCAATGCGCCTCGGCTCTATATCCATGCTCGCGCTTTAAGCGTGACCCATCCCCATCGGCACACTCGACTCCATCTCAAAGCCGCATCCCCGTTTTAGACCGAACGTTGACTCACTGTGCTCTGAGAACTATCGTCATCTGCTTCCATCTCCAGCGTTGCCTTTGCGGCAACGGGGTCAGAAACCTCCAGCATGTGGGGAATAACGACGGTAAACGTTGTCCAATTATTGCGGCTATCGACCTGAATTTCGCCTTCTAGATGCTCAGTCAATTTTTGCACCAAAGCCAGCCCTAGACCTGTCCCCCCCTGCTTCCAAGGATCAGAGCTAGGAATGCGATAAAACTTATCAAAAATATGAACAATTTCTTTCTCAGAAATTTCTACCCCTGAGTTGCTGATGGCAAAGCGCACAGAGTCTTGATCAGAGGTCACGTTAACGGCGATCGCCTCATCAGGTGGCGTATATTTGCAGGCATTGTTGATCAGCTCTGTCAAAATCCGCCCGAGACTGACCGAGTCTGATTCCACAATAGGTAACGGAGACTGAGTCTGGAGCGAAAGCGTCTGCTGACGACTAGTCGCCCGACTCTCAAAGGGTTTAACGACCTGTTGCAGCCAATCTTCTAAACAAATGGGCTCAACTTGCAGCGTCGTGCGATTGGCCTCTAGCCGCTGCAAGTCAAGCAGATCATTAATCAGACCAATCTCACGCTGACATTCATCTTGCAAAATCTTCAGATAGTGAGTGGCTTTTGTATTTCGACTCGAATCATTAAAGAAAGCAGACCGACTCGCGGCTTCATTGTCGGGGGCATGACCATTCGTTTCGCTACCATTCGTTGTCGCTGGGTTAGAGCCCGCTTGAGGGGGGCGGCTTGGGGCATCCATCAAAAGCGACAGCATTCGGGTCGCCAGCTTGATGTTTGCCACAGGAGTGCGCAACTCATGGGAAACCGTGCTGAGAAAATCATCTTTGAGATTGTTGAGCCGTTGCAGCTCATTCACTTGAGCCTTCGTCGCCTGATATAGCCGTGCCTGACGAATGGCGATCGCGCACTGGTTTGCGACCTGCTGCAAAAGTCTCAGCTCCAGATCTTTGAAGGCATGGTCGGCTGAGTTGATCAGCCACAAATCTCCTAAAACACCCTGGTCGTCGATGATCGGGCAGGCCAGCATCGAGACACTACCGCGCACCGGGTTAGGGAACAAAGAGCAAAATTGGAAATGATAGCCCGCTAAAAGCTGCGTGTAAATCTGAGGAGAGTTTTCCATGCTGATCACCCGCCCCTGCACCGGAACCGTAGACGAAGCATGTTCGTAATGGACGATCGCCGTTTTAGAATCGAGATCATATAGAGTGGCATTGCACGATCGCACGTGCAGCCCATGCCCTAACTCTCGCACCGCTGATTTTAAGATGTGGTCTTCGTCTAAGGTGTCTCGCACCTTATCCGTTATTCGCTTCAGCAACGACTCGAAATCAAGGGCTTGTTGCAAACGAGATGCCGACTGAAGCAGAGTTTCTTCCGCCTTCTTCCGCTCAGCAATTTGTGTTTCTAGCTCCTGATTATTTTTCTCCAGCTCATTTGGGTCAGGCAACCGCAAGATAACAGGCAGCACGCCATAAAGTTCGAGCGCCGCCGCCACAGAAACAATCGCCGTTAGAGCTTTGAGAGTGCCCGAGAGCCAGTAAGCCGGATGCCAAATCGTCCAGACCTCCGCGAGGTGAACTAGCCCACAGCTCAAAATAAACAGGCCAAATAAGGCAAACGTGCTCAGAAACGGCATGTTGCGCCGTCTTAGCATGACACTTGCCAGCATCAGCGAAATCGAGCCATAAGCCAACGCAATCAATAGATCAGAGATAGCATGAAGCCCCAGCAAACTGGTCTGCCACAGATAACAATTTCCGTGGGGCATGTAGCGAGCAGGTGAGAATACAAAATTCAGCGCATCAAGCATTGAAATCGTTAGTTGCAATAAGTGCCCTAGGTCGTCTTACGGATCATAGTGGTCGTAATAGAGCCATTGTGCCCGTGTAGAGATGAGCATGTTCAAATCGTGTCTATAATCAAGTCCGATTTTGGTTCAGTACTTAATCTTAATGAATATCTTAATGAATAGTCCTAACGAACGATCTTAACGAACCGATGGTGTATGACCCCAGACTAAGCTCGTGATTAAGCACACGACTGGGCTTTACTTAACGGGTTGGGTTCATCATAGTCGTGTTGTACAATCAATGCCTCCGTATGAGATGCATTTTATAGGATGCATTTAAGGGCTATAGCGATCCTAAATGATGTGTGAGAGGTGGGGCGGGCAGTGCTCGCCCCACCTCTCACAATCTATTTCACAATTCATGTGAGACTGCCATATCTAAAAAAATCTCTTTTTTGAAAAGCTCCTTTGTCGATTCCGAAAAGAACGGTCTGAGAGAACAGCAAGGAAACGCTAGGCTGAGAGAATCGTGTTTAGAGCCAACACTCTCTATGGCAATCATTGACGTTAAAAATCTGGGCAAGGTTTATCCGGTTGCGACCAAAGAACCAGGGATCAAAGGCACGCTTAATCATCTCGTAAATCGCTCGTATCGAATGATCGAAGCGGTTCGTCAGGTTTCGTTTTCCATTGAGCCCGGTGAAATTGTTGGATTTCTAGGCCCAAACGGAGCAGGAAAAACCACGACGCTAAAGATGCTGACCGGGCTGATTCATCCTTCGAGCGGAAACGTCGATGTCGCCGGACATGTGCCCTTTCAGCGCAATCCTCGATTTTTGAAAACCATCACCCTAGTCATGGGGCAAAAGCAGCAGCTCATTTGGGATTTGCCCACGCTAGACTCTCTTAAGATCAACGCTGCAATCTATGGCATCTCTGATGCCGATTTCCATGAGCGAGTCGGTGAACTGTCGGAGATGCTGTCGATCGAGCAAAAATTGACGCAGCCCGTAAGAAAGCTTTCCCTCGGCGAACGAATGAAAGCTGAGCTGATGGCGGCTCTGCTCCATCGTCCCACAGTGTTGTTTTTAGATGAACCGACCCTGGGGCTAGACGTGAATGCTCAAGTCAGCGTGCGAGATTTTCTCAAAGAATACAATCGTCGCTATCAGGCGACCGTGCTGTTGACGAGCCACTACATGGCCGATATCACAGCGCTGTGTGAGCGAGTCATGCTGATTTACCAGGGCGCGCTTATCTACGACGGCGGGCTAGATGATTTGCTTAATCGATTTGCGCCCTATCGAGCCGTGAAAGTGGAGCTTGCCGATACGGTCTCTCCTGAAGCGTTGGCAGTTTACGGAGAGCTGGAATCAGTCGATGGCCGCGTGGCGCGGTTTATCGTTAAGCGTGAAGAGTTGACCGGGGCGATCGCCAACCTCCTCTCAAATTTCAAGGTGTTAGATATGACCGTCACCGATCCGCCTGTCGAAGAAGTCATTGGTCGAGTCTTTCATGCCGGGGTCGTCTAGCTTTTTTTAGCCTGATTTTTTGCCGCCTACTACAATAGAGGCAACTCTAGAATCCTCTTTTGCGTCAAAGAGATAGGGTTCAGGCAAGCATCCGCCGGATTAGAGACTATGGAAGCTATACCTGGGCGATCGCTCAAGGAGTGAGTCACGACGATGCGAATGTTTTCAACCCTGGCTACTGCAACCCTATCAGCAATCGCCCTCACGGCTGGGCTGTGGACGATCGCCCCCTCGACTCGGGCTGATATCAACGTTCAAATCAATACAGGTTCGTCCCACGGCGATCGCTACCGCCACGGCGATCGCTATTACCGTGACAGCGATCGCTATTACCGTGATGATGTCCCCGTTGTGCGCACCATTTTGCCCGACGGACGCATCATCGAGCGCTATGGCTATCCTCGCGACCAGCGTCAGGTGATTGTGCTGCCATCTCCGACGGTGATTCGACAGCCTGTTTATTCACAGCCTGTTTATTCACAGCCCATTTATTCGCAGCCCATTATTCAACAGCCCATCCAAATTCCCCAACAAATTCAGGAGCCACGCATCCTGCACGGTCAGCAGGTGTCGCCCTTCAGCGCCGTTGTGGTCGGCGCAGGCCATTTGTCTGGACGAGAAGGCCCAGGTAATGTTTACTCAACCCTGACTCAGTTTGCGGCGGGTCAGGCTGTGACCATTACCCGCAGAGCTGGAGGCGGAGACGGCTATGATTGGTATCTGGCCGCATCCACCGCAGGCCAATATGCATGGTTGCGGGGCGATCGCCTTGCCATTTATACCCAAGGGTATTGATAAGTAGGTGATCTTAATTATTCGTAGTGGATCAACACAGCTAAAAAGGTAGATTAGAGAAATCCGAGATTCCTTGCATCGCTTGAATTATGCCAGAAATCTATTGCACTATTTTAGCTGTGTCGTAGCAGTAGGATGCGTTAGCGACAGCGTAACGCGTCAAGGCTTTATAGAGTGGTGCATTACGGCTACGCCTAACGGCACCCTACGGCATCATTTATTTAGGACTACCTACTTATAGCGCAGCGCGCTGATGTAAGACCAATAGTTTGTAAACCAATATTTAGAGGGGAAGCCGCGCAGTGCGAGGCTTCCCCTCTAAATGTCTGTCCTAGTCATCATGGTTCTGTTGAGTTTTCTGGTATCCATCTAACATCCGGACTCAACCCAGCCAATCTAGAGAGATAGGAAATAAACCTTGTTGAGGGGCAGCTAACCCGCCCCTCAACAAAGTCCCATGCTCATCGCCGGATAAGCCCTGCGTCTTCCTCAAGGTTTCGGTGCATCCCAAGCTTCTTGGTGTCGATGGGCATGCCGACGCGAAAAAGATGCGGTGGGGCTCACGGCCAGACTCTGATGAACCGCCTGGTGCAACACATTGGCATATCGTCGGGCACAGTGCTGAGGCGTGAAGTTGTTTTGCAGATGGCTACGTCCGGCTTGCCCCATGCGCTCGGTCAAAGCGCGATCGCCTTGCAGTAGCCGAACAAACTCAGCTAATCCAGTTGCATCCCCATGCCTAAACGTCTCGCCGCACTGAGCCTCCTGAAGCAGCGATCGCAGATAGGAAGACTCTTCACAAATCACGCCGATAGGCCGTCCTGAAGATAGAGCAGAATAGAGCTTACTGGGCGCGACCAGTCCCTCCATGCCTCTTCCCACACTGACTAGGGCTAAATCACAGGCAGTCAGCGAATAGGGCAAGTCATCGCGATCTTGATAGGGTAAAAACTGCACATTCGTCAGACTGAGCTGCTCGACTTGCTCCATCAGCTGCTGGCGCTTTGCACCACTGCCAATAATGACAAACTGAATCGGCTCATCTTTCAGCTGTGTGGCTGCATCGAGCAACGTCTCAACGTCGTGGCAGCGGCCTAAGTTGCCAGAATAAAGCACCGTAAATGGCTCAACCAGATGATGTTTCCAGGCAAACCAGTTGCGATGCTTTTCCAGCGGCATAATCCATTGAGGATCAGACCAATTGTGGATGACATGGACTTTATGGGCGATCGCCGGACATTTGCGAACAACCCGGTCTTTCATGGTTGAACTCAACACAACCAGACTCTGTGCCTGACTCCAAACATACCGATTCATCTCGTTCCAGATACGAGACAACCAGCTCTCCGACTTGAGCACGCCTAGCTCGTTGGCAACGTCAGGATAAAGATCATAGATCAGACACACATAAGGAATGCCAAATACCCAATGAGCCAGAAGGCCGAGAATCGGGAGAAAGGGGGGAGCCGTTGTCACCATCAGCACATCTGTATGGCGACAGGCTCGCAACAGATTCAATCCTGCTCGAATGCAGAATAAAACTCCGTTAATGGCTTTTCCTCGAATGCGTCTCGGCCACAGACGGGCAATTTGCGATCGCTTTACTGTTACGTTTCCTTGGGTCTCAACCGCTGGTGCAGAGGGCGTTTGAAACGCATAGCCCGGTTGCCCAGTGAACACATTGACATCAATGTTATAAGGCTCAAGCTGATGGACTAACTCTTCGATCAGTTGTCCTGTGGCGGCAAAGTCAGGCGGAAAAAATTGGTTGATAACTGTGGCATGAATACGGGGCGATCGCTCATCTTTTTTTGATCCAGAACTCGCCGGAGATGGTACTAATTCTTCAGATGAATGAGCGGCATCTTGAAGGGTATCAGAGTCAGGTGAAGGTGCAGATCTGAGCGCCGATTGGGATGAATGATGGAGCGGAGAAGAAAATTGAGATGAATCGCATATTGAGTGTTTTGGGTGTAGACTCACAGGCTTGCAACCTCCAGTTGTCTGTTGAATCAAGAGTCAGTGTGACTCTGGTCAAATCTGGAGATGCCCCTTCTTCTTTATGTTTGGCCGTTAAAAAACGCCTAATGTGTCTCAGAACGTCTTAACCCTTGACGAAGCAGTACATCAAACGTTCCCTAGAAGACAATGGCATGTCATTCTAGTCAGAGACCTTGGTAGATAGAGATTTATCAGGTAGCAGATTACACACCCTCCAACATACTGAGAGAACAGCATAAAACTGGAAAAAATACACCTTTTGTGGAGGATGGGTCAAAGCAAGATGCGGTAGAGCGTCTGGCACATGCCATTACAGTCTCACTACAAGATGTGGCTGAGCAGTCCCGGAAACAACTTTGGCTCTTGCGCTGAATTCTGATCACCCTTGCCCATCAGGATTTCAGCTTTGCTCAAGGCCACGTTTTGTCTACCCAAATTACGTAGTTCATGCCGCTATAGATGCATAAACAAGGGAAAAATCAGTGAAACCACTTAAGAAACTGTCCCATAACCAGGAGATCTTAGCCCGTGGGTGTGAGCGATCGCCCCGAAGCCTTCGATAACTTGTCGAGTAGCTGCTGCTTCAACCCTTCAAAAAATGCGACGCTCTCAGGTAAGTCAGAAGCTCTGGCATAGCGCAGCAGCGGCTCTAGCAGCCACGACTCCGTCGGCGTCATTTCGGGTTTTAGGGTTCCTCTGCGCAGGTTGAGATCAACCCATTGCAAACTCGATGGCACATGACTGGCATGGGCTGCACTTGTTTGAAACAGGCGATCGCAGATCTCCTTAAAAGACTCTTTGGCACTGTAAGCGCGCACCCGCAAACCGACTTGAAAGACATGATGGGCCAGTGCCATCATGTCTGCATGATGGTCGGGGGCAGAGATTTCGCCAATGGTGAGGAGGTTAAACTGACCCGACTCATCAATGGCATAGAGCTGCCCCAATAAGTTTGCTGCAAGATTTAAGAGTGCCTTGTCAAACTCTAGCCGAGTCGCAGATCGATCTTCTATGGCCTCAAACCAGCCACCCCGCTCGGTTAAAACCTGACTACAGCGCTGGCGACAGGGGCGATCGCCCCCGGCAATGCGGGTGATGCCCCGTGGCCCCGGACGATAAAGCGTGTCTGCCCCATTGCCCTCGCGCAGTCCCGTTTGAATGGTCACGCCTCGCAAAAACCGACTAATAATACGCGGCATCAGCTCAGGCCACAAATCGGGCAGTCGCCCAAACAGGGTCGCTTCTTCCAGTTTCTCAATAAGAATCTGCCGAAATCGCTGGAAGTAAATGCCATTAGAGGCCAGCACCAACATCGGCATCGGTAGAGGGTCAACGTCGAGGCGATCGCTCTCATAGAGCTGCACGAGCAGTTCTACCGTCGTCGTAATCAAGGGCAAAATCTGGTCAGGGTTAGGACAAGCCAATACAATTTCGGGCAAAAATTCATCAGCCTGAAGCAAATCAGGCTTCAATAGCTTGGCCGTCGGAACGGTCTGAATCAATTTGTCTGATTCATCTTCAGGTCTTTCACTTGCTCTCCCAGAGGGCAGTGGTGCAATGCGGATACTGCCTGCCTGTCGCAGCATTTCGCTACTGCGAGATTCGCGTCGTGCAATGAAAAATACGTCGCCATCAAGCTGTGTGAGTTGCTGGGTCAGGTGATAAAAAAAACCTACCCCCAAGGCTCCAGCGGGTAAGATGCCCACGGTGTTGAGTTTGAGTGGAGCCACCGCTCAATCCTCCAATGTTGTAAGAATGCCGTAAGCCGTCTCAAGATCTGACACCTTGAAAACCACGCGAGTCGTCTCGCC
>JBARXP010000441.1:0-1814 GCA_049647405.1 Elainellaceae cyanobacterium
GCTGCAAGCTTTCTTAAGAGTTGCACAGCTGATGGATCAGGCCGATATCAATAATCCTATGGCTGGGGCAGAAGTGGCTGCCCTTGCTGAAGCGCTAGGGCAATTGCTCGATTTGCCCGGATGGCAACTGCATCGGCTACGATTGGCAGGCATTCTGCACCGCCTTGCCTTTTTAAACAGCACCGAAGGTATTCTGAATCCTCAGATCTCTTCTCGTCCTGCTGCCGAAGTTTCATCACTAGAGGCAGATGTGCCGCCATCTTGTCCGCTCATTTTAGGGACTCAGGTTCTACGAACCATGCCCCGACTGCGGGCGATCGCCACAATCATCTCTCACCAGTCAGAATGGTGGAATGGAACGGGTAAGCCTGCTCATCTATCTGGAGACGAAATCCCCCTTGAATCTCGAATTCTGGGGTTAAGCGCCTGTCTGCAAGGCCATCTTGCACGCCTGCATCCGATGAGCAATCCGGGCGATCGCTTTAGCGGAGAGCTTCAGCCCGAAATTCTTCAGAGCGCTCTTGCAGAATGCGCCGCTCAAGCAGGTGAACGATGGGATCCCAAACTGGTTGACGTGCTGACTCTTCTCGTCAGTGGTCTGAGCCAGGGCTTAAATTTGTCAGTGAGCATCCCTAAAATTGCTGCTGGCCTCTGGATGACTGACTCACGATTTGAGGAGGAGGAAGCCCTATCTACCACGCCCTAGGGTGAGTTGCTTCTGCCATTATTTCAGAACAACAAGAAGGATAGGGCGATCGCCCCACACTGGTGTACATTAAGGTCACTATGGATATTGACGCGATTCGCTCTGGCAAAAACAAACATCTGGCAGGAGTCGAGTTCGACGACGAGGATCTCTCAAACGCAGAACTCGACCGAGCCAATCTCTGCGGCTCAACCTTCATTGGTGCAAACCTCAGCTATGCTCATCTCAGCGGAGCACGTCTAGATGGCGCAAATTTGACTGGGTGTAATTTGATGCACGCTGACCTGCGCGCAAATTTGTTGGGCACAAACCTCATGCAGGCTGACCTAACCGAAGCCGACATGAGAGGAGCAAACCTCAAAGGTGCCAACCTCATGCAAGCGTGCCTAAACGGGACTGTTTTGGCGGCGGCCTTGTTGAGTGGCGCAAACTTAATGGGCGTCAATCTCGAAGGCGTTGACCTCAGGGGAGCTGACTTACGGGGAGCCAACCTCAGCAACGCCAATCTTGGAGGAGCCAACCTAAATCAGGCGAACCTTCAAGGAGCCATTCTCACAGAAGCCAACTTAGAAGAAGCCGATTTGAGAAATGCCAATCTTTCAGGTGCAAACTTAAATGGTGCAAATCTGCTTTGCGCTGCTCTAGAAGGAGCAGACTTTAACGGCACCAGTCTTATCAATACCTGCACCGTAGGAACCGCGCTTGCGCCAGCTTAGGCCAGCAGGTCGCATAACATCATGATTTGGTGATTCCACGCCGACGGTCCTCGGCCTGTTGGATAGCGCAGCCCTGAGCCATAAAATGGTTTGAATGGCGGGGACGTTTCGTTTGCAAACGATCGCTAAGATCGCAACGTCACCCCGAGTAGCTGAGACGCCCAAACTTCCATATTCCGAATAGGATGCTTACGCACAGCCTCCGCCGGATCAACAATGGGCTCGACCAAAATCGTAAACATATCCAGACGATTACCCGCTAACACATCGGTCAGTAGGCGATCGCCCACCATGGCCACTTGGTCTGCCGGAAACCCCATTGAATTGACGGCCTGCCGCAGCTTGCGACGAGACGGCTTAAGTGCCCCTGCGATATAGGGCAAGTCAAGGGC